>JAAZKI010000029.1 GCA_012799905.1 Lentisphaerota bacterium
AGCGGCAAAAGCCCGGAGGGCGACACATAGAAGCCCAGGGTAAGCCGGGCCGCCAGGCCCGGCGCAGCCCTGGGTGAGATGGCATAGATTTGGAGCCCTGTAAGGGTGACACATAAATTTTAGGCTGTAGACGCTATCCTTTCGTGGTTAAAATCCTTTTTGGACACCCTCTACATACGGTGCTTGAATGATATTTCAGTGCTGTCGACGCAGGCTGGCAGCAGGGATGTTCTCCTCTTCCCGGTATTTGGCGACAGTGCGCCGGGCAATTTGAATCCCATCTTCAGCGAGGCGTTCGACGATTTTTTGGTCGGACAAGGGCTTGTTCGGCGGCTCCTCTTCGATATAAGAAATGATTTTCAGCTTGACCGCGCGGCTGGACAGAGCCTCGCCGTCGTCGCTTTCATAGCCTGTTGTGAAGAAGTGCTTGAAGCTGAAGGTGCCATGCGGTGTTTGCACGTACTTGTTGGCGATGGCTCGGCTGATGGTGGTTTCATGCAGCCCCAGGCTGTCTGCGACTTGGGCGATGTTCAACGGCCGCAGCTGGGTGGGGCCGTGGTCCAGAAAGTCACGCTGCTGGACGATGAGCTCTTCCGCGATTCGCTCAATGGTGCTTTGCCGGAGGCCGACCGAGCGGATCAGCTGTCTGCCGTCTTTGATGTATTTTTTGATGCACTGCCGGTCTGACGAGGACAGGCTGGCGTCGTCTTGCAATTTTTCATAGCGAGGAGAGATACGCAGCCGCGGCAGATGTTCCCGGTTGCGGCGGACAGTCCATTCGCCATCAGTACCGCGCTCAATGAAGACTTCGGGAATGATTTCTTGAGCTGCGATTGAGGCGATGGAGTGGCCAGGCTTGGGGTCAAGAGACCGAATCCGGAGCGCTGCTTCCTGGATTTCATCAATGTCAGCGTCAAGCTCCTTGGCGATTTTCGGGATGCGATTGCGAGCCAGGTCTTCTAAATGGGAATCGACAATGTCCCAGGCCAGGCTGCCGCGTTCCCGCGACCTTTCCAGTTGAGCCAGGAGACATTCCCGCAGACTACGGGCGGCCAGGCCGGCCGGCTCCAGGCTCCGGATGATTGCTGTCGCCTTTTCGGCGCAATCGAGGTCAACGTCAGCGCCGCGGGCGATTTCCTCGGCAGTAGCTTGCAGGTAGCCGCGTTCGTCGAGGTTGCCCAGCACTTCCATGCAGGCGCGGTAAAGGGGATTTTCGGTTCCGACGCCTGGCATCAGGTCGCGGATTTGCTCCACGAGCCGGTCTTGCAGGGAGGCTTCCTCAGTCAAGGAGGCCATAAGCCGGGTGTGGCGTTCTTGCAGATCGGCTTCGCGGACTGGGTTGGGCAGATATTCATCAAGGGGCGCGTCATCCCAGGCGGCTTCGCGGACTGCATCGACTAAGTTCTCGTCATACTCGGCCAGCTGGGCGGCGCGATCCTCCTCGTCTGCGCCTTTGGCCAGACTGTCTTCGAGCGGATTGCCGATTAGTTCTTCGCGTCCCAGCCCTTCCAGTTCCAGGGCGGGATTTTGCAGCAGCTCGGCGGAGAGCGTCAATTCCAGCTCTTGGGTCGTGGCTTGCAGAATCTTCAGCGACTGCAGCATGTGCGGCGCCAAGGTCTGTTCCAGCCGAGTCGAGATGTTCTGTTGCAATTCCATCGCGGCGTTGGTCAAGGGATGATCAACTGGAGGCCGATGAGATAGCGGCCTCCAGGAAAATTCAGGGAGACGGGTTGGTCTGGGGCCTGGCCCGGGACGCAGACAATGCAGGCGGCGCGGACAGCGTCAGCCGCGGCTGTGCTCCTGCCTTGCAGGCCAGCCGTCGTCTGCCCAGCGTATGGCTTGGCTTGCTGCGATGTCAGCCGTGTTTTGTTTTTACAAGACTTGTTTTGCTGCCCGGCGCAGGTTTTCAATCAGTTTGCTGGTGTCATCCTCGGAGCGGTCAGGATGCGTGCCAACCATGATGGAGCGATTGAGAATCTCCAGGGAGGCGGCGCATTGGTCTTTGGTCAGATCGCGGCGGCAATCGGTGTTTTCTTTGAGGTTGTACGGATTCAAGGCCGGGTGATGCGCGCCTTGTTTGGCAAAGATGGGGTCCCATTCCGTGTAGACATGTCGACCGGTCTTGCCTGCAATCG
>JAAZKI010000038.1 GCA_012799905.1 Lentisphaerota bacterium
CATCCCAGGGGCTGACGCCGTCCACCAGGGGGTGGTCGCCCTTGTGGCTGTGATAGCCAATGCGCATGCCATGCGGCGCCAAAATATCGGCGACTTCGTTGAAGCGCTTGGCATTGGCCTTGATTCCAGCCAGGCTCTCATGCTTGACGCTGCCGCAGATCAGCGTGTAATTGCCAATCGCCTTGTTGAAGCTGATGCCCGCTTCCAGCCCGGCCGGATCAAGCACATTGCTCCAGAGCCACCCGCAGCAGGTCAAGCCAGTCTCCTTCAGCAGACCAACATAAAATTCCGCGCAATACTGCGGCGCGCCAAAAAATTCCACCCCTTCATAGCCCATTTTTTTCACGGCCTGCAACGTTGCCAAGGGATTCTCCTGAAACGCCGCCCGCACCGAATACAGCTGTAAACCAATTGGAATGTTCATGCTGCTCCTTTTCTGCCTGAATGAGGAAAAAACAGCCCGGTCATCACACCAACGCGCCGGGCGGACTCACTAACAATGTATCGTCATTCACCCTTTTGTCCACACGCGCTCAAGGCACGAAGCGGTAAAAACATTCTGCGGCATAGAGCAGCAAAAACAAAAAGGCGGCGCCGGTGTTTGAAACCGCCGCCGCCTCTTCTATGAGCCGCGAAACCTCAGCGGACGTCGTAGGCAAAGCCGCTGTCAGGGGCGTAATCGACGGCAATCGTCTTGCCTTCGGTTACGTCGCCAGCTATGAGCAGTCGCGAAATCGGCGTCTCCAAGCGCCGCGTGATCACGCGCTTCAATGGCCGAGCCCCGTAAACAGGGTCGTAGCCTTCTTCTGACAGCTCCTGCCGAGCTGCCTCGCTGACCTCCAGGCTAATGCGCAACGCAGAGAGTCGCTTGCCAAAGTCGTTAAGCTGAAGGTCGACGATCGATTTGATGTGCTCCCGGTCCAGCCGATGGAACACCACCACGTCATCCAGCCGGTTCAGGAACTCCGGCCGGAAGGCAGCGCGCAGATGCTCCATCACGCGCTCCTCCATCTTTGCGAAGTCCTTCCCGTCAAACGCCACGATCTCCTGGCTGCCGATGTTCGAGGTCATAATGATGACCGTGTTCTTGAAATCGACAATGCGTCCCTGGGAGTCGGTCAGGCGGCCGTCGTCCAGGACTTGCAGCAGGATGTTGAACACGTCCCGATGCGCCTTCTCGATCTCGTCGAACAAGAGGACGCTGTAGGGTCGCCGCCGCACTGCTTCCGTCAGCTGGCCGCCTTCGTCATGCCCGATGTAGCCGGGAGGTGCGCCGATGAGGCGCGACACCGAGTGCTTCTCCATGTACTCTGACATGTCAATGCGGATCATGGCGCGTTCGTCATCGAACATCGCTGCGGCCAGGGTCTTGGCCAGCTCGGTCTTGCCGACGCCGGTCGGCCCCAGGAAGATAAAGCTGCCAATCGGCCGCTTCGGGTCCTTGAGACCAGCCCGGGCTCGCAGAATCGCCTCGGCGACAGCGCTGACGGCTTCATCCTGGCCGATCACGCGGTGGTGCAGCTCATCTTCCAGATGCAGCAGCTTCTCGCGCTCGCCCTGGATCAGCTTCGCCACCGGAATGTGCGTCCATCGGCTGATGATGTCAGCGATGTCCTCCTCATCAACTTCCTCTTTCAGCAACCGATCGCCCTGGGTCTTCTGGAGCTGCGCTTCGGTCTCCTTGAGCTGAGTTTCCAGGCTGAGCAGAGTGCTGTACTTCAGTTCCGAAGCCTTGGCATAATTGCCCTCTCGCTCGGCCCGGGCCATTTCCGTCCGCGCCAATTCCATAGCCGCCTTGAGTTCTTGCACCTTGGCGATGCCGCCCTTCTCCGCTTCCCAACGCGCCTGCAACGCCGTCACCTTCTCACGAACCTCGGCCAGCTCTTTTTCCAGCTTGGCAGTCCGCTCCTTTGAGGCGTCGTCCTTCTCCTTGCGCAGGCCAGTCAACTCAATCTCCATCTGCGTCTGCTTGCGGATTGCCTCGTCCAATTCCACTGGACGGCTGTCAA
Source organism: Lentisphaerota bacterium (assembly GCA_012799905.1). Taxonomy (GTDB): domain Bacteria; phylum Verrucomicrobiota; class Lentisphaeria; order Oligosphaerales; family Oligosphaeraceae; genus JAAZKI01. The sequence continues at coordinate 2,010 of JAAZKI010000038.1, forward strand.
TTTCCGTGCGCAGCTTGGCAGCGGCTTCGTCAACCAAGTCAATCGCCTTGTCCGGCAAAAAGCGGTCTGTGATATAGCGGTCGGACAAGACCGCCGCGCTGACTAGGGCAGCGTCGCGGATGCTGACGCCATGATGGATTTCATAGCGGTCGCGCAACCCGCGCAGAATCGAGATGGTGTCCTCAACGCTCGGCTGCGCCACCAGGACGGTCTGGAAACGGCGCTCCAAAGCCGCGTCCTTCTCAATATGCTTGCGGTATTCATCCAGGGTCGTAGCGCCAACGCAGTGCAGCTCGCCTCGCGCCAGCATCGGTTTGAGCAGGTTGCTGGCGTCCATGGAGCCTTCGCTCGCGCCGGCGCCGACCACCGTGTGCAGCTCGTCGATGAACAGAATGACCTCGCCCTCGGCTGAGGTGACTTCCTTCAGCACGGCCTTCAGACGCTCTTCAAACTCACCGCGGTACTTGGCGCCGGCGATAAGAGCGCCCATGTCCAGGGCGATCAGACGTCGATTCTTCAGACCCTCCGGAACGTCGCCGTGCACAATGCGCAAGGCCAGACCTTCAACTATCGCGGTCTTGCCAACGCCAGGCTCACCGATCAGCACCGGGTTGTTCTTGGTGCGGCGTGACAGAATTTGAATCACGCGGCGGATTTCCTCATCTCGGCCGATGACTGGATCGAGCTTGTCCTGCGCCGCCAACTTGGTCAAATCCTTGCCGTATTTTTCCAGCGCCTGGAACGATGTTTCCGGAGTCGCTGAAGTCACCCGCTGATTCCCGCGGACTTCCTTCATCGCACTAAGGACACGCTCGCGAGTAATGCCAAGGCGCGACAGAATCTCTCGTGCCGCTTTCGACTTCTCCAAAATTCCCAGAAAAAGATGCTCGACGCTGATATACTCGTCCCGGAGCTGCTTTGCCTCATCCTCGGCAGCCTGCAAAACTTGCATCCCCTCCCGGCCCATGTACACCTGGGTGGCGCCGTCGCCAGTGACTTGCGGCAAACGAGACAGACCGCGCATAACCTCCTGCTCAACACGCGTGCGCTCATGGCCAAGCTTGCCCAGCAATGCGCCGACCAAGCCTTCGCTGTCACGCAGCAACGCAGCCAAAAGATGCAAACCAACCAACTCCTGGTGATTCATCGTCGCGGCAAGCTGCTGCGCGCCACCTAGCGCCTCCCGGGATTTTTCAGTAAACTTGTCGTAATTCATACTATTTCCTCCTATCGTGTAATTGCAAAAACTCTAATAACGTGACTAAACCATATATAAACAAGCAGATATCATGCCAAGAAATTGCAGGCTAAACGCACCGCAAACCCCCTTGAAACATGCGCCACTTTGTCACACCTGCGTCGTTTCTAACCGCGCCAAAAATTGGTCTGTGCCGTCCACCATGTCCACCCTGTCTCTAAGGTGGACTACCCATCCACAATCTAATTTATGCGTCACCCTTACAGGGCGCGTGAGCCGCAGTGTTCGAAACTAAGTCAAGCATTTTAGAAAACGGTGAGGTCAAGAGAAAGGAGGGTCAACGAATACGACCAAATCCTACCTGTGCGGTTCCGCGACCG
>JAAZKI010000519.1 GCA_012799905.1 Lentisphaerota bacterium
CAAAGCGGCCGTCTGCATCGTTGATTTGGGGCGGCATGCCAGTCGGCGAGCACACCAGCGTATCCTCGCGGAAGAAAGCCACCGGGTCAAAGGTGACGGTGATATAATTGCCGGACGCTTCGTTGCCAATGGTGTAGGTGCCGACTTCGTTCACGTCAATGATGACTGAGAAGCCGTTCCAGGAGAGCGTGTACTGGTTGTTGGTCGGATTGTAGGCGAAGTTCACGTTGTGGTAGGCGCTGGTCACCCGTGCTCCAATGGCATTGATGCTCAGGCCAGTGGTAGCGGTAACCATGCTCGCATCCAGCAGGTCTTGGTACTTGCTGGCAATCGTCGAGGTAAGCGTGTCAGTACGCAAGGCGCTGGCCGAGTTGCCGGGGCCGGTGTTGTAGGTGACCGCTTCCTTGGTCATGGTCGCATAGAACGACACGCCATACGGCAGCTTCTCCGACAAATTGACGGCGACGAAGTGGTCAGGCCGGCCATCGCTGGTGCCTGGCACCAATGTGTCGCCGCCGGTCGCCTGCGGGATCAGGGTGTACGTCCACTGACCAGGAACTGAATCATCAATGTTGATGTAGCACGGAATGACGCGGTCGACGCCTGGATTGAAGACTCCGTTTTCATTCGTGTCAGCATACAGCAGAATGCCGCGTTGCGCCGGGTTTTCCTCGTCCATGGCTGTAAAGACTTCGTCTGGATCGAAGTTGGTGACGCCATGAATCGTGACCTTGACCTCGGTCATATACACGGAGCGGCCGAGGTCAGTGCCGAGGAAGTGATCAATGGACGCCAGGCCGACCGTGCCGTCAGCGTCAACCGTCTGGCCATGACGGGTCAATTTCGCGTAAACAGTATTGGTGATGCTGGTGCAGGTCACCGTACCGGACGAGCCGCGCGCAAAGCAGTAGCCGCCGGTGTCATAGTTCGGCTCGGTCGGCTCGTAGAAGTCCGCGCTCACGCTGAATTGGTCGCCATAGGACATGTCAACCGTGGTGTTGACGCAGACGAAGAAGTTGCTGCCGCGCGTTGAGTAGCTGCTGTCCTGCGGGCAGGAAAGCCACGCTGTCAGCCAGGCCGGGTCTGGAACCAGTGTGCAGGTGTAGACGCCGGCCGAGCCTTGCAGCACAGGTTTTTCCAGGAGTTTGACAAACATGTCGCCCTGGTTGAACTGACCGTCCGCATTGGCATCCCACCACAGGGAGACGCCGCTGTTTTCGGTTTGGTCAAGCGGCATGATATGCGTGCTGGAGAAGCCAGTGACATTGCGGATGGTGACAGCCACCCTCAGCAGCTGCGTCTGGTTGATGAACACCGTATCGGTCACGGCCGCTGCTGGCAGCGGCGCCGCAGTCCGGCGCACCACAACGTAGTTGCGAGGATAGTCGATATGAGCGCCATCGCCCCAGACCAGCGCCAGCGAACCGGGCGCGCCCTGGACGCTCACCGGGCTGCCCGAGCCCTAGGACAAGGCGCCAGCGCCGTCATAGCTGAACGTATGGAAGCCAAAGGGCGACATATCAGAGACCGCCATGATCTCCAGGCCGCTGATATTGAGCAGCGGGGCAATGGCGCGGCCATCCGCAGGATAGACGTCCAGACATTCGGAGGCAATGCCGTTAGCAGCAGCGCCAAGTGCTGAGACTTCCACGACCAGGTAGTTGTCAGCGCCGGGGTTAAGGACAAAGAGACCGCCAGCCGAGACATCGACGGGTGTGCCGCCCGCCCAGCTCAAGGTAGTCACCCCGCCCTGGTTGGCGCGAGTCAAAGTGCGGGCTGCCGCATTGCCTGTCCCGCTGGCGATGGCATTGCCGCGGCCAACAGCGTGGATGCGCACGCCCCTGATTGCGACTGGCTGCTGGACATCGCGGTCGACGTCAGCAGAAACGACCACGGGGACGTTTTCGTCAGCGCCTGGCAGCGGCGCCGGCTCTGCCAACACGCCATCGCCGTCGCTGTCATGGTCATCAGCCAGGCGGCGCACCACGATGAAGGTGCCTTGGCTATCTTCCAGGATGGCGCGTCCGCCAATCTGGGCAGGGACAGCGACTGCCGCCCCGTCATTCCAGGCGATCATGCCACTGTCTGCCAGATAGGTGATCAGATGTTCGCCGGCAACGGTATTTTTGCCGATGGTTTCAACCAGGATAGCGCCATTGAGGATATAGCGCGGGCCAAAGCCTCGGCCAGCGTCCTGCATGTCAAGCCCGACCATGGCTGCCGGGCCATTGCTGGGAGCAGCCACCGGACGCAGACCTTCGCTGACTTCAATGGCAGATGCAGCTTTAGCTGGCGCGGCCGCCCGGAGCTGCGCGGAGCGTCCGCCAGATTCGGCCACAGACCACGGCAGCGCGAAGTTGTCAGCATTGCCGAACAGCGGAATGTCAATGCCAGCGTCATAAACGCCTGGCCTGCCGCCAATGTCATACCAGACGTCATCGCCCGGGGCATAGGAGACATTATAGGTCAAGTCAACGCCGCTCGAACCGATTGGGTCTATCAGGGACGTCGTCGCCGAGGTGACTCCACCATGCCCGTAAAACGGATTGCTCTCCGGATTGACCGCGCCATTTTTCTTGGCGTAATAGAGGTTGCGGACATTGATGCCGTTGGCAGCCAGAATCTTGGTGCCCTGCACGGTGAAATAAGGCAATCCGCCATCATAGA
>JAAZKI010000369.1 GCA_012799905.1 Lentisphaerota bacterium
GCCCGTAGGGCGACACATACACAGCCGCAAAGCGGCAAAAGCCCGCAGGGCGACACATAGAAGCCCAGGGTGAGCGCAGCGAAGCCCTGGGTGAGGCGTATAATAATTTTGAGCCCCGCCAGGGGTGACACATAAACGCCGTTTTGAAGAAAATCCTTTTTGGATGGGGTCTACGTAGAGGCGCTACAGAAGGCTGAACGATTACACTAAATTTCATATATTAACAAAAAACTAACTTATGATTTGACAAATAAGTTGCTGGCATATAGCTTACTTTTCATACCGAATTGCCGCACGGCGGTAAGAGCTTTACTTGGAGAACATTATCCGACTGCTGCTTGCTGATGAAATCGCTATGTTTTGGTTGCTGTGTAAAGCCGGACTTGCTATACATGATTTTGCCAGAGAAGGTTCATCCGTCAAAACAACAACCCGATAAAAAATTTGTTTTTTTTGTGTTTAAAAAACAATTTGTGGGTGCGCCCGCCCACGCCTTTTGATTTTTCCGTACTATAATAATACCGGCCGAAGGCCTGAATAATACCGGCCGAAGGCCTGTGCAGGACACGTGTCGAAAGCTCCACCGTCCACAAAAGTCCACTGGTGTCGAAAGCTCCAACGTCCACTACAGTCCACTCTCGTCCACGTCCACTTCTGTCCACAGTCCATCGTCTACTAACGTCCACAAAAGTCCACTAACGTCCATTGTCCACTGTCCACTCAGTTTGTGTATCGTCCAAAGCCTCCACCCCCTCACCCCAATCCCCCCAAAAAAGGAGCAAGGACATCATGAAGAAGATGCAGCAAGGACTATTGTCAGGTTTGATTGTTCTTTTGTTTTTAATCACGGCAAATGCGTTTGCACAATCATCCGTGCATAATTACGCCGCCGGCTTCCGCTGGAATGGCAGCCAACTGGAATGCAACCCAGATTTGTTTTATGGCGGAACCCCCCACCAGCAGCTCTGTTTGGTACAATGCATCTTTTGACAGTGATGGCAATGTCTATATCCACCCAGAAGGCACCTCCCCGGTTCCTCTTACGGGTGCGAACGCATCTATCCTCATCGACGCCATCGGCTCCGGCCCAGACTCCGGCGGCGGCGATTCCGGCGGCAGCGGCGGCTACACCCCCAGCCCCAGCCCCAGCCCCGATAGCGACATCGACTGGTCGTCCCTATATTTGGGAAGGGACTTTGGCAACAGCGCTAACAGCAACCGGGAGGTCACGGACCTGGTTGGAGAAGGGCGTGGGACGACGTATAATATACCTGGGTGGCAATATCAAGACAACGGTAGTTGCGTTGAAGGGACATGGGTGCGTTCTGATGGGTATACTGAGAGCAAGAGTAAGTACGAAGAAAGGCTCAAACGGGAGGCAGAAGAGGAGCGCGCTAAAGAGAAGCAGACAGCGCCCTATAACCCGCCTGTGGAAATTGGCACCTGGAGGTTGCATTTTGGCTTGAGCAGCAGCTATGATGAATATCGCTACAAGGCGCTGCGTCGCTTGACCGGCGAGGATGCCTACGGTCGCTTGTGGAGCACCACGGCGCGTGTGCATGCAGTCAAGGAGCGGCTGATCCTCAGCGGCAGCCTGTCCTACGAAGAGTACTGGGGCACCGGTTTGATGGACCGCGCTGACTATTCTGCCCTCAGCCTCGAATTTGTCCCGCAGTATTATCTGTTGCGGCAGGACGTTGAATTTATTGACCTGGCGGCTTTCTTGAGCCTCGGCGGCGAGCATACCTGGTTTGATGACAGCCGCCTCCGGGACGACCAGCTCGATGTGTGGCACTATGGCGGCGGCCTTGGCGCCGGGCGCACGTTCTGGTTCGGGGACTTCTGGTTCGCTTACCTCTATCAATGCCATAAGAATGCGGACGGTGACGATGGTGTAACAGGTGACGGCGAACTGGGCACGCACCGCCTCGGCGTGACCTATACTGCTCTTTTAACAAAGCAGATTCCGCTCCAGGCTTCCATTTACTACAACCATTATTCCCAGCTGCCCAAGGAATTGGACAGCGATGACTTTGAGGGCGCTGTGCGCGTCGGTTGGCGAAGCGAAAATTGGAGCCTGCTGCTGGGATACCGGCAATTGTTTGACAGCAGCGACTTCCGCAACTGGGGCGTTGACTGCAAATTCACCTACTTGTGGTAAATGGAGTCGGCGCCATGACCTGGCATAATCTGCGCCTCGGTGGCCTGGCGTCGAGGCTGGCGGCATTTTGCCTAATCCTGGCCGGTCTGACCATGGCCGGCCAGGCAGAATTTAATGGTGTGCAGTTGCAAGACGGGGATATCTTTCTAACCCAAGGCCCCTCCATCCTTTCGGAGATATACGCCCGATATGGCAACCCACCCGGGAACTACAGCCATGCGGGCGTCTTCTTTTATGATTCGCAGAGGCGCCCCAAAATCATGCATGTGCAAACTAGTCCACGCATATCTGATTTGAGGTCATTTTTGCAAAACTATCGGCAAAGCGCGGTGCTGCGCAAGAAACTGGACGAAGCGCAGCACCGCCGCCTGGGCGAGACGTTGCGAGCCTGGTCGCTGGATACGGCCATCCTTAATGCTGCTTTCGACTATAAAATGGAGGATGTCCCCGGGCGGCGCGACCAGTTCTACTGCATCGGCTTCCTCAATGAAATCTGGCGCAGCTGTGACCTGCAACCGCCCTTTGCACTCGGCGAAAAAAACGAACCCAGCATCATTAAGTCCTTCGTAAAACAAGAATTTGGCATTGACCTTGACAATGTCATCACCTCCAGCTCGATTCTTCAGAATCCGGAATTTTCGCTGTTGACTGAATGGCATGATCCTTCGTGGTCGTCGCATGATCAGTTTCTGCCGGAGCAGGTTCTCGCCGCCATTGTCTCCTACGTAGAAGAGGGCTACTCCGGGCGTGGAATGGGACCGTTGCAAGGCTGGATCATGCGCACCGCCCTGCGCTGGAAAGGATATGGGAAAGACGCCGCGTATGTGCTTCACATGATGAACCAGGCCAGCGCTTTTCACAAGAAAGTCTTTGAGCGTTAGCAGCTTTTTGTGCGCCGCGGCCAAGCGCCGGAGCCATGCTCCGAAGACGCCGCCGAGCTGATTCGGAGAATTTGCGACTACTATCGCGATGATTATTTTGAGAAAACATGGCAAGTGCTTCCGGATGGGACGCTGTGTCCTCTTGGCGCTGCTGCTGGCCAATAGCCTTTGCTGGCTGCCAGCGTGGGCTGAAGACAGCCAGGGGCAGATAGGCGCGGCAGCGCCGCCGCGTTTTGTTCTTCAAGGCGTCGATTCCCCGGAACTCAGCCAGGCTATCCTTCAGGAGCTTTGCCAAGCTTGGGCTGATGCTGACGCCCTGCTGCGCGGCGAGCGTTCGCAGATAGTCAAGCCTCTCGTGGTGGAAGTCAGCTTCACCAGGAAAAGATTTTCTTTGCCTGGGCTGCCGTCCCGCTGGGAGGAGCCGGCCGGATGCGTTTATCTTGCCAAGGGATACGCAGTCTTGCGCTTGGACCAGGATTTGAGCCAGCGCAGTCGACAAATCATCCGCCACGAAGTCGCCCATTGGCTGCTGTGGCTGTACTGGGCAGAAGAGGAGCCGTTGCCAACCTGGCTGAACGAGGGCGTTGCCTGCCTCATGGAGATGCCCTTCACGCCAGAGGGACGCCCGCAGCTGCAATTAGAGCGCAGGCGGCAATTCTTGCAGCTGTGCAAACGCCGCAAAAGCGCCGTGCGCCTGGAGCGACTGCTGAGTGCGGAGCGCAGCCAGGCTTTTCTCTCTTCGCATGAATATGCCTTTGCCTGGGCGCTGGCTTTCTACCTGGCCAGCCGGGAGAGCGCGGAAATGCAGGGCGGCACCGCTTTGATTGACTTATTGCAGGCTAATCTTGACGCCAGGAGCTGCCCAGACCACGCACAATGCTTGCAGCAGAGCCTGTTCCAACTCGTCAAACCACCCGTGGCATCATGCAAGGAATTGCTGCGCCAAATTGAAGGTTGGATGAGTGGACAGTGGACAATGGACGCCAGTGGACATTAGTGGACGGCCACTGTGGCATCGTACGTAGACCCCATCCAAAAAGGATTTTCTTCCAAATTTAAGCTTTATGTGTCACCCCTGGCGGGGCTCAAAATTATTATACGCCTCACCCAGGGCTTCGCTTCGCTCACCCAGGGCTTTTATGTTGCTGGCCCTTTGGGCCGCCAGGCTTACATACGACAATCAGCGTCCATAACGTGCACAGCCACGAAGTAGCAAAAGCCCGGAGGGCGACACATAGAAGCCCAGGGTAAGCCGGGCCGTTAGGCCCGGCGCAGCCCTGGGTGAGATGGCATAGATTTGGAGCCCTGTAAGGGTGACACATAAATTTTAGGTTGTGGACGGAGAGTCCACCCTAAGGTCTGTTGCGTGTTTTTGAGATTGCCAGTTTTCCATTGCCTTTTCTCCTTGAGTTTTGAGCAATTTTGCTTTTTATGTCGGCGCCGCTTTGTAATGGCGCGAATTTGACGGTTTCAAATGGCGGTCGCCATGAGCATGCCCAGAGGGGCTTCTGCAGATAATTCTGCATTTTCTTGTGTTTTTTCTTGGAAAAGACTTAAAAAAGAGACTTTTCTTCCTTCTGGCGCTTCTCCTGCTTGTTCTTCTGCGCTTTTCTTCTGGGTCTTAACATCAACGTCCGCGCCGTCCTGCCTTTTGCCTCCCC
>JAAZKI010000279.1 GCA_012799905.1 Lentisphaerota bacterium
CGACTCCAGCCCGCGCCAGCGGTATCAGGGGCAGGATGCGCTCTTTAGGGAGACCCTTGGTCATGTCGGTTTCAATCAGTCCAGGCGCAATAGCGTTGACCAGGATGCCTTTGCGCCCGACTTCGCGAGCCAGGGCCTTGACTGCGCCGATTAGACCGGCCTTGGCAGCGGAATAGTTGACCTGGACAGCCTGGCCAGTTTGACCAGAGGCGGAGCTGATCGCAATGATGCGGCCGCTTTTCCGCGCCAGCATGCCGAAGACAAGGGGCTGAATTGTATTGTAAAAGCCGTCCAGGTTGGTTCGCAGGACTTCCGACCATTGCGCCGGCGTCATGAACGCGAACAGGTTGTCGTCAGCCTGGCCAGCGTTGAAGATGGCGACATCCGGCGCGCCGCCTTCGCCGAACGTGCTTTCGAGTTGACGCCGCGCCTCGTCACGGTCGCCGACGTCAAAGGTGAGCAGGGTGCAGGGGACGCCGCAGGCTGCAACGCCGTCAGCTAGCTCATCGCTGGCCGCGGATTTCTGTCGGCAAGTGGCGATGATGGCATAGCCGTCGTGTGCCAATCGCAGGGCCGTCGCCCGGCCAATGCCGCGGCTGCCGCCGATGATAAGTGCCGTTTTTTGGGTAGTATTCAAGATTATGCCTCGCCGTTTCCGGCCGGCGTTGTGCGACCGATGGCCGCCAGGACGGGCATTCCCGAGGCTGGCAGTGTTCTAAAAACGTGATTTTTGAATTAAAATTTAATGCAAAGGCATTGGGAAGTCAAACTTTAGCATGGTTAATGAACGGCTGGCATAGCAGATTAGCGGACATTAGTGGACGGCGGCTGCGGCATCGTATGTAGTACAGCCTTTAGGCTGCCGTATGTTTCGTACGTAGTTTAGCCTGTATACGTGTCTCCGTCCAGTACCGGCACTTCAGTGCCGGAATTCACCCCTCGTCCCTCGCCCCTCGCCCCTCGCCCCTCGCCCCTCGCCCCTCGCCCCTCGCCCTTCGCCCCTTTCCTGAGACCGCTGCTCATCGGATTTCCGAATATCAATAAGTGACCGATTACAGTGCCGGCACTTCAGTGCCGGAATTCGTCCCTCGCTGCTCTTGTCCGGCTTTGGTTTAGGCGTTATATTTTTCAACATCAGAGAAATTGCCGGTTGCGGTGATATTGACATTTGCTGTTGCGGGAGTCGAGCCTTTCATGAAAAAGAAGACGGTTTGTCTGGTCTGCGGCGGTCAATCGACTGAGCACCAGGTGTCGTTATTGTCGGCCATCAATGTCACAGCTGCGATTCCGCGGGACGAGTATGATGTCCTTGTCGTCGGCATTGATCAACAGGGTGGCTGGCATTGGTATCCGGACGGTGTTTTCCACGTCAACGGCAGTGACGCTGACCGCATTGCGCTGGCGCCTGGCGGCATTCCGGTTTTTCCGGTGCGATTGCCGCCCGGAGCGGCGCTAGTTGAGCTTGACAACCCTGGCCAGCGCCAATTTTTCGAGGTGCTGTTTCCGGTTTTGCATGGCGCCAACGGCGAGGACGGCGCGTTTCAGGGCTTAGCGCAGATGCTGAACTGCCCTTGCGTTGGCTGCGGCATTGCCAGCTCCGCTATCTGCATGGACAAGGCGATCACCAAACGGCTGTTGAATGAAGCCGGGATCAGGACGGCGCGCGGCCTTTGCCTGCGCGCAGGCGCGAGTCGGCCGGAGTGCGATGAGATTGTGGCGCAGCTTGGTCTGCCTGTATTTGTCAAGCCGGCCGGCGGCGGTTCTTCGGTCGGCGCCTCCAAGGCGACCTCGGCTGCGGCCTTGGAGAGCGCCCTGGCCGAAGCCTTCCAATATGACGAAAAAGTCCTGGTGGAGGAGTATGTCGTCGGCCGCGAGATTGAATGCGCCGTGCTCGGCAACCGCGAGCTTTTTTGCGCAGTTCCGGGTGAAGTCATCCCCAAGGTCGGTTTTTATTCGTATGAAGCCAAATACACCATGGCCGATGGCGCTGAGCTGCGCGCGCCGGCTGATTTGACGCCAGCGCAGGTCGCGGAAGTGCAGGCGCTGGCCAAACGGGTCTACGAGGCGCTTGATTGCGAAGGCATGGCCAGGGTGGACTTTTTTCTGCGGGCTGACGGCGTCTGGGTGTTGAACGAAGTCAACACGATTCCCGGCTTCACCAGCATCAGCATGTATCCGCGCCTGCACGGGTTGTCCGGGATTTCTTATTCTGATTTGGTTCGCAGATTGTTACAATTATGTATTGATAAACACGATGGGACGTGTAAATTGATACGTCAGGGCCGACCGTCAGGCCAATGAGCTGCTTGTCGGCCGCCTTGGGTAAGTTGTCAACACAGATCAATTAAGGAGGAAGCAATCATGCGTAGGACATTTTTGATTCTCGGGTGTGTGGCAGTCATCGGTCTGTTGAGCGGTTGTGCCACACCGTACCCGGTGGGCACCATCTTCACGGAAGTCGGCCTGCCGGCGGGCGTCACCAGCCAAGCGAGCTACAGCAAGGTTGGCCGGTCTCAATGCGAGTCCATCCTGGGTCTGGTCGCGATTGGCGATGCCTCAATCGAGCAAGCCTGCAAAAATGGCAACATCACGAAAATTCATCACGTTGACTGGAAGGCGCGCAACATCCTTGGCGTCATCGGCAAGTATGAATGTGTTGTCTACGGCGACTGAGGCAGACTGACAGCGTGACTGACTGGGGACAGACCCCAGGTTCTTCGGCCGGAGCAGCTCGGCGCGTAAGGCCAAGGCCTTGCAACCGAGACTCCGGCCGAAATTTTTGGCGCTGATGAGCAGGCGAGAAGAGCTGCCTAGGGACGTTGATGGGCAAACTCCGCCAGCTCATCAATTTACTATTGTCCACTGTCCTTAGCGTATTTGAGCACTTGGAATTTAATGGAGCCGTCATGACTAACCGTTTGCCGGGCAGCTACATTGCCACTGGGAACATCCCCAACGCCACCACTTCTTACCACGGCGAGGTGCTGTCGCTCCTCTTCGGTTTCTGCGAAGGCGCGATGAAATTCAATAACCGCGTGTTTATTTATGGCGACCGGCTCATTCGCGTCAATTTGAACTGGATACGCGATTACGTCCTGACCATGAAGGGGTTCCGCTATACCGAGAAGGACCTCCGCAGTTTCCCTGATCTTTTGCTGGAAAAGCAGCATGACAAGGGCTTTTTCTACGAAATCATCGCTCCGGTGAGCGACATGCACTCTGGCCGGCCTTGGATCAGAAATGGCGTGATCACGCAAATATCTTCGCCTGAATGTTGCTATTATGAAGAGGGCATGGACTTTGGTCTCTGCCGCTTGGAGCTTGAAGCCGACATCGAATACCTGATGGTCGAAGGAGTCCACATGGTCTGGCAGGCTACCGGCGATGACCAGTGGCTCGCCCAAGCCATGCCCAAACTCGAAAAAGGCCTCGACTACATTTGCAGCGACCCGCTCCGTTGGGACAGGCACTACCAGCTCGTCAAACGCCCGCGCACTCTTGATACCTGGGACTTTCTGGACAATATGCGCTCCAGCTACGACCGCGCCATACACCCCGATGATCCCATGGGCATCTTCCACGGCGACAACACTGGCCTTTACAACGCCAGGCTCATCATGGCCAAGCTCCACCGCTATCTCGGCAATGACGCCGCTGCCCAGCGCCACGAGGAGCTAGCCGCCGCGCTCTGCGAACGCATCATGACTTTGCTTTGGAATGGCGATTTCTTCCGCCATTTCCTTGCCCTTGATCCCGTCGACTACGGCGTTGACGAAGAGCGGCAAATGAGTCTTTCCAACGCCTACGCCCTCAACCGCAATATCCTCAGTTTCGCCGAGAAAAAGCGCGTCATCGCCGCTTATCGCGCCATGCGTGACAAATACCAGGGCGAATACGACGATTTCCGCAATCTCGAACCGCCTTACCCGATGTTCCACAGCCGCAAGGCCGGTCAGTACGTCAATGGCGCCATCGCGCCATTCGTCGCTGGACAGCTTGCGCTCGGCGCTTTTGAGACCGGCGAGGAAAGCTACGGCGTGGACATTCTCAAGCGCATGGCCCGTAAAATCAGCCGCGACGGCAAGGTTGCCTTTCTCTACGACTGGGAAGGCCAGGACATTGGCGGCGGCCCCCGCTGCTGGTGTGGCGCTGAACTCATGCATGCCGAATGCGCTGGCCTTGCCGGCGTCGTCGACAACGACAAGCTCTTTGCTGACG
>JAAZKI010000069.1 GCA_012799905.1 Lentisphaerota bacterium
GCAATGGTTCGCCGTACAGGCTCAATTTCAAGACTTTCAGCTTCTCGCCCGGCCAGGCTTGCATCTGTTCTACGATCCTTTGGAAACGTGCAAGAGGCATATTCATGCGGTTCCGAGTGAAATAATTGTCCTGCTTCAGGCTTTGAAAGCAATGAATGCAATGGAAATTACAGAGGCTGGAGGGCTCAACCAGCAACGTGAAAGGCTTCGCCAGCGGCAGGACCTCCATCAAATTATGCCGGTTGGTATTTTTTAACTCAGTATATCTGATCATAAAATAATGTCCGCTTCTGTAAAAGCCTCTTGCCAAGGAATTGGAATAGGTTTCCCGTAAAATTTAGTCATATATTGATTAATAAAATCACGGTCTTCCCCTGAAAGACACAATTTACTAAAACAAGCAAAAGGCTTTAAATGTTGACCACGGTGAATGATATCTTTGAGGGATTCTTCAAAAATATTACCAATCGCGATATGAATAAAAACGCAGGGCAATACATCGCCATAGGGCGTCACATGCAGAATAGAATCAACACATCCACATCCCCTGTGCATTCCATAAGTAGGGAAAGTATCCCGATGAAGCGCCGGGTACTTCTGATGAACTTCCCAGAGAAAATCAGCATCCTCCTGGTCTATTAGGACTTCATGGCGCCCTTCCCACCTGCCAATCGCTCGGGCAACGATGATATCAAGATCATAGCCCATGTTTTGCGCGAACTCGGCTAATTTAATTGTTCTATCTGTTTTGCAATTTTGATGGGTGACTACTGCCTGGATAGCTACTCCCATGCCTGCCTTTTTGCAAAATTCCATTGCCTTTAACGCTCGCTTATATGCGCCTTCGACTCCACGGTTTTCGTCATGGATTTTTTCATCAAAATCATCAATGCTGATCTTGACTTTGTCTAATCCTAATTTTTTAAGCCATATAGCTTTTTCCTCTGTCATAAACCAGCCATTTGTACTCATAGCAATATGAAACTTACTTGGCTGTAGTGCCTTAAAAATTTCTTCCAAATCTGGATACAACAACGGTTCTCCACCAGATATCACAAATTGGCATAGTCCTAAAGCTTCTGCCTGGTTACTTAAATCAAGAAGTATTCCAGGATCAATTTTTCGGTCTTTTTTGATCATACGGCTTGTTGCGCAATGCGCACATTTAAAATTACACCGAAAATTATATGCAATATCGATCATCGGCGTCGCAATATTCTGGGCATGACGATCATTTATTTTTTTTAGTTTTGAAAGCACGTATGGTTTTTCATCTTGAAGCTTATTTCGTTTAGCCTGTTCAGCCTGTTGCTGATTCATAAATGCCTCCCTAATTTGATATGATAATATTTTCTCAATAATTAACCAACTGATTTTCCCGGAGGATGTAAATCGCAAGTGCTCGGCCGAATTTTTCCCGTGCCAGCCTAGCCACCTCTTCCGAATATCCGCCGGCGGCGACGATCAGCAGGTCAAAGTCGCCGGGCTGCAATGAATCCGGTGCAACGATGGGAATATGCGTTGCCGGGGAAAGGCAGCCCTGCTTGAAAGGAGCGGAATCAATGATGCATTTAATCTTGTCACGCAATCCGGCGAAGGCCAAGAGCGCGAAGGCCTGATGGCTGGCGCCCCAGAATGCCGTCCTGCTGCCGCCATACTGTTCCACTAGCGCGTTCAATTTTCCGGTCAGACGCTGCTGTGCAACCGCAAACGCGGAAAAATCCGTGGGCGGCCGAAGCCGGACTTGCAGCGACATCACATAGTCATGAAACACCGGCTGCGCCGATAAAACCTCAAAACCGTTAGCTTCAAGCAGCAACGACAGCGATTTTGCGGTGAAGTAATACAGGTGATCGCGCATGAATTCCATAAACATGCCCTGAGCCAGGAGCATCTCGAAATTGGGCACTTCCACCAGACCGACCGCACCTGGCGCTAAGTTGCCGCGAATTCCTGCCAAACAAGCCCGCAAATCCGGAACATGCTCCAGATAGTTCAAAATGTAGAACGCATCAAAAGGCCCCGACTGCAATCTTTCCGCGCCAGTATCGAAAAAAAGCCTTTCCACCTGGAAGCCTGCGGCGCGCGCCTTCTTGACATTGTTCTCGCCGTATTCCATGCCGGTGACAACGGCGCCAGCCTGCTGCATGAACGGCAGGAACTCCCCGGCGCCGCAGCCGCATTCAAGAACCTTCTTGCCGGTCAAGCCGTGTTGGCGGACGAAATCAGCAAACTGTTCGGTTCGGAAGGCAGCCATCTCCGCCGAAACGGCAGCGGCCCGGATCACCTCCCGGTAGTAGGGAACCGGAGCAGCATTAAGCTGAACCAGGCCACAGGACGCACATTGAAAAACTGAAAGGTCGAAAGGCTTGTCCTGGTCTGCATTTTCCGGAACGGGGAGGTGCTGGGCGCCGGCGGGCTGCCCTGGATAATCAAGAACCGGCGGTTGAGTGCAAAGCGCCCCGCAGGATTTGCAGGCAAAACTAGAAACGCCGGCGGTTCCACGAAGATTCAACCTTTCCATCAGCTCCCAGATGCAACCGTCACCGCCGTTACGCTCTAACTGGATGCTGGCCAAGGCCTTGACCTCCGGAATCGCATTGGCAGGGCAAGCCGAATACTTGACTAATTTCATCACCGGGATGTCGTATTTAGCGTCGCCAACATAGCAAATTTCTGAGCCATCATAGCCGGTCTGCGCCATGATTTCCGCAAGGGCTTTCGGTTTGTCCTTGCAGCCATTGTAAAAAAAATCCGGCTTGAAGCGCTCTTTGAAAAACAGCGTAATCGGTGTTGCCTCACCGGTTATCAGGCCAATTTTGATTCCTCGACGCTTCATCTCGAAAACGGCGTCGATATCCTTGAAATCGACGGCTTTAGATTCACGCCCTTCGGAATCAACGGTAACTTTTCCGTTGGTGAGTACACCGTCGATATCAAGGATGACCGCTTTAATCATAATTAAGAGAACCTCATGGCCTGTCGCAATTCCTCTTCCGGGAGATATGGGAACATGTCTTCCAGGGGCTTGGAGACCATCCGCCCGTCGGGCAGGCGCTGCGCCTGTACCTTGGGCATGGTGACGTGGTTCGGGGTGACGCAGACTTTGCAGATGACCGGGTCGACCCCGGACAAAGTTTCCGCGATTTTCGCCTTCAGCGAGGCATTGTCTGCAATAGTCAGTGTCCTGATGCCGTAGGCTTGCGCCTGGCGGCAGACGTCTGGCAGGGTCAGACCGCTTTCCGCATCGGAACCGACCTTGAAGCCGTTGAACATATTTCGCTGAGTAGTGACGATGCTGCCGTAGCCAGCATTGTCCAAAATGAACATTTTGATCGGCAGTCCGAGCCGCACCACCGTCTCCAGCTCCTGGATATTCATCTGGAAAGCGCCGTCGCCATTGATGAGGACAGTACGGCGGCGGTTATGCGCAAGGCTGGCGCCGATGGCGTACGGCAAGCCAAAGCCCATAGAACCCAGCCCGGCGGCGTTCTTGACCTTCTGGCCTTGCTTGATTTTCATGCCTTGATAAGTGACCTCGCCGGCTGCCCCGGAACTCTCCGGGACAATTACGTCAGTGGCAACGAGCTGGTTGAACAGTTCGTCTGTAAAGCAATACAGGTCAACCGGCCCGGCAGGTTCCTTCAAAACGCCGTCAAAAACCGGATACTTGGCTTTGAGGCTGCGACAATGCGCCAGCCAGCCAGGCCGTTCCAGCAGGCCGGAGACCGTCTCCAAAGCTGCGACAAAACGCTCTGCCGGAGCGACGATGCGTACGTCGATGTTCTTGATTTTGCGGATTTCCGCCTCATCAATGTCCGCCATGACCTTTTTGGCGTTGCGACCGAAATCTTCGCTCTTGAATGCGGTGAGACTCGGGTCCAGGCGACTGCCTGCGATAATCAGCAAATCTGCGTTTTGGACGATGAAGTTCGCGTAACGAGCGCCCATGATGCCCGGGAAGCCGAAGTACATCGGGTCGTCATGCGCCAGCAGGTCTGCCGTCTTCCAAGTCAAAAGCATTGGGATATGATTATTTTTCGCCCAGGCGATCAGGCGGTCAGAGCATCCTGCCAGCTTAACGCCATTGCCGATCAGCAGCAATGGCCGCTCTGAGGCGTGCAGCAACTCAGCCAGCTGCGACACTGGAATCTCGGGGAAAACCGGCGACGACGGGCAATAGCCTTCCAGCGCGTCTTCGTCTATCATAGCGCCTTGCACGTCCAGCGGGACATCCAGCCAGACCGGCCCCATGCGGCCGGAAGTGGCCTCGTGCCAAGCACGTTCCAGGTGATAACGGATCTTTTCCGGCTCCAACACGGTGACAGCGTACTTGGTGATGCAGGAAACCATGGAAACAATATCCACTTCCTGCGAGCCCATTTGCCGGACGCCGGTTCCGGTCTTCAAATCAGACCGCTTGGCTTGTCCGGAAAGGATGAACATCGGAGTGGAATCAATATAGCCTGCGGCCACGGCAGTAATCGCATTGGTGCTGCCGGGACCGGAAGTCACCAGCCCCACGCCGGGCGTATTGGTGTGCTGACCGTACGCCTCGACTGCGATGGCGAGAGCCTGCTCATGCAGAAATGAAATATGCTGGAGGTTCTCGCAGCGTCCCAGGGCGTCATTCAAATGCATGGCGCCGCCGCCCGGCAGCAGAAACACCTGCTTCACCCCATGACTGACCAGGAAATTCATGACATAATCGGCAAGGCGGATCATAAGTGCTGCTCAACCTCTCATCTTGATGCGAACCGCCATTTCTTTCTCCGACATGACACGCTGGCCAGTCCCACGAGCCGACTCCATGTCACGAATCTGCTTGACAAAGTCAATCAGCTCCAAGGGTTCCACCGAGGCTTTCTGGTCAGAGCCGTACATGGTGCGGTCAAGAGTGATGTGACGCTCCACGGATTCAGCGCCAAGCGCAACCGCGCCAAGAGTGGCGATGTTGCCAATCTCATGGCTGGAATAACCGACCGGGCAGCCGTAGCGGCGACGCAATTCAGGAATCAACAACAGGTTGGCATCTTCCACGGGCATCGGGTAAATGGAGACGCAATGCAGCAGCTCAAAGGGACAACGTTTCTTGGTGAAAACCTCGACAGCGCGGTCAATCTCCTCCCAGGTGCTCATGCCAGTCGCGATGAAAGTGTACTTGCCCTCTTCAGCCGCTGCTTCCAAAATAGGAATATTCGTCAAAACCGGCGATGCGATCTTGTTGTACTCCAAGTCATACTTGCGCATGAATTTCTGCGAATCGACATCCCAGCAGGAGGCGAACCAGAACATGTTGCGCTCCCGGCAATAGGCGTCAATCTCATCGTAGTCCTTCTCGCTGAGTTCCAGGCCCTCCTTCTGGGCCCGCTGCGTCTTGCCCCATGGACTCTCCCGGGGACTGTCCAGAAACTCCTTGGTGTAGACTTTGTCAATCGTGCGCTTTTGGAATTTAACGGCATTGCAGCCGGCCAATACAGCAGCGTCAATCAACCGTTTCGCCAACGTCAAATCGCCGTTATGATTAATCCCAATCTCCGCAGAAACAAAAACTTGTTTCCTCATCGCGACTCCTGCATCGGTGCCCCAAAGACCCATTATGGATTGAAAATATTGCCGCTGTTAGGCGCTGATAGCCCCCAGTACAGCAGCCTCGAAAAACTAAAAGCCCGGCAAAAGCGCCGCAGACGCCGCTCAAGCCGGTTCTACCCCACCAAGCGCCCTGCGCCTCACTTGGCAGTTATATAAAAATACCATATTTACGCGACTTTTTCAAACCACAACGCACTGTTTATCCGCAACCAGGGTAATCGATCACCGATTCATACTCAGAACTCCGGCAAACTGCGGCGCCAAGCACCCCGACGAGGCGCTTTAGTGGACAGTGGACAATGGACTTTAGTGGACTTTTATGGACGTTAATAGACGATGGACTGTGGACGGAAGTGGACTTTAGTGAAGAGTGGACGTGGACGGAAGTAGACGGTGGTGCTTTCGATAACGTGTCTTACACTGGCTTCCACAGGCTTCCAGCCGGGACAGATGCATCATGCTTAAAGTCACATTACTTTGCGCCGTAGGCGCTTAACCATGCTTAACCCCAGGCTTTAGCCTGGGGGAAGGCATACCCCAAAAACTGGCACCTCGTAGAGGTGCTACAATTAGCGCTGAAAACATGTCTTCGGCATTTTGCATAGAACTGTTATTAATGATTGTATACCAATGAGTTGAAGATTGTTTTTTCTGAAAATCTTTCCCCAAAAAACAAGAATTTAGTTGATAGTAGTACGTTATCAATCAGCAAATGTTATTAAACAACAGTAGTTATCCTGTCGACGTAAAAAATTCAGGCAGTCAAATGGCCGTCAAACAACAGTCAAACAAAGAAAACCGTCTCAACTCATTGAAGCATAACAACATAATCACTTGACGCGCCTTCGCGTGACGGTCTCCAGTCAAGCAACAGTCAAGCAACAGTCAAGCAACGAAAGCCCTCCTGAGGCGTTGAAATAATGTCCTCAGTATGACAGGTACTTTTATGAGGCGTTCCCAGTCAATTAGCCGTCAAACAAGATTTAGACACACAACGCATTGCAATACAGCAGATTGCGACTTTCGCACCTCCTTAAAAACAGTTCCCCGGTCAAATGGCCGTCAAATGACCATCAAATAAGAATCAAATACACAAAGCAACGCAATACAGCAGATTGCGACTTTCGCATATCTTTGAAAACAGGTTCCCGGTCAAATGGCCGTCAAATGACCATCAAATAAGAATCAAATACACAACGTGATGCAATACAGCAGGTTGAAACTTCGCAGAGCCACGAAAACAAGTCCCCGGTCAAATGGCCGTCAAATGACCATCAAATAAGAATCAAATACACAAAGCGATGCAATACAGCAGGTTGAGACTTAGCAGAGCCACGAAAACAAATCCCCGGTCAAATGGCCGTCAAATAAGATTCCTGTGTTTCTTCATCTGCTCCACCTCGGCAGGTATTTCATATATTTTCGTCCAGCCTCCTCATCGTATGGGACAATCAAGCCGGCTTCTATGGTATCCCTGATGATGCGGGAGACTATAGAGCTGTTTTTTTCATCAATTCCAAAGCGTTCACGCAGGGTGGCATTGGTCATGTAGTCCCGTTGTACGTAGCGTAGACATGCATGCAGGTAGCAGGCGCGGATGCGGTCGGCCTTGTCCATGGCCCTGAATTCACGGCGGGCAAAGAGAGTAGCGCGGGTGTGTTGTTCCGGGGCTTCGAACAAAGGTGCGGGAAGCTGGTGGAGTTCGGTCTGAAAGACCACCTTGTCCACGCCGCTGCCGCGTTCCTCGCAAATGCCGATACGGCGCATGAAGGAAGCCAGCGCTTCGTTGCGGGAGCGGGGCGGGCTGTCGAGAAACCGGTCGGTCTGCACCAGCGGCTGTCCAGGACTAGTGATCTCCATGCGGCTCGCAAAAATTTCCACCATTGGGCCGGTGCCGGTGAGATGGAAATCCTGATGGATGATGGCATTGGCCACCAATTCGCGTATAGCCAGTTCCGGGAGCATGGGTTCCTGTCTGCGCAGAGCCTGTCCGATCACTTCCTTGCTCGGCAACAGAGTGGTAATAAGGCCGATCACTTCTTTGAAACCAACGGCATAACCCTTGCTGCATTCTTGTTCACGCACGGTTTCCAACCGGTTTTCGCCCTTGTAAAGTATCACGCGCACCGTCTTCCGCCCCAAGGTGCGAAAATCGGCCAGTTGTTTAGCGAACAGCACGGCGCCGAGGTTAGTAATATTCCATTTGCCGCCTTCGCTTTGGGCAATCATGCCATCTGAATCTAAAAATGATAAAATGCCATCGCGATTTTCAGGAAGCGGCAAAGAGAGCAAATCGAAATAGGCAGGGTAGTTAAGTAGCCGGAGCACTTCTTCAGTGGCGATATTTTCTGCTGCAATCTCTTTTTCAAAAGGAGTACGGTCAAACACCCGCCACAGGTCACCTTCTTTTTCTGGGAAGTCCTTCAGTTTCTTCTTGTAGGAGCCAACGCGGATATATTCCATCCCCTTGAATTGCACCGGATGACGAAAGGCTGCACCGATTTCCATGAGAACGACCGATTTACCTTCAGGATGAATACTGTAAAAGCGGAAATTTATCTTGGGAGAAAGTAGGCGTAGCAGCCAGTTTTCCAGTTCCTCGTTGCCGACTTTGGCTAATGCCGGGTTGAAGGTGGTGCCGATGATCTCGTGGGTGTGGTTGTCAACTCCCCAGACCAGCCAAGCGCTGACCTTGCCGGCCAAGGCGGCGGCGTTTGCCAAAGCGGAAAGGTATTCCCCGATTTCTCCCGGGTTATCATTGTTATGCTTAAATTCAGTCCATTCAGTTTCACAGGGCAGTTTGCGTAACTCCGTCAAAACGCCGAGTAGTTCCTTTTCCGTTCTTTCAGCTCTCATTCCATCACCTCGCGCAGCAGTCCCATGATTCGTTTTCCCACTATTTCCTGTTCTGCATCGATTTCGGCCAGCGGACGGGGCGGCTGGTATTGAAAAAATTCTCGATTGAAATTGCTCTCATAGCCGACGCTGCCAATGCCGACGCTCTGTTCGTCCTGCGTGTTGCGACCGCTCTGGGCATTCGTCATGTAAGGACGCACCCGCGCGGGGCGCGACCCAGCACCCCGAAGAACTCGGGTTGCGCGCCAGGTTTCAATTTGCGCGCCCACGCGTGGCGTAACCATCTATTATATTTAATTATTCGGTCTTGTCAAACTTTCAACTCACGCGCTCGCATGGGGAGCGACTGGCGACCAGGGCGGCCCTGGGTGAGCTAGAATATAATTGGGAGTCTTGTAGGGGCGAGACATAATTCTAAACCACATACTGCCGCCTGAAGGCATGCAAGTATTCATCTCAAGATTTCGCACATTACCTTAATTCTTTACGCAAAGCCGGGAAGAGGCATTTTAATCCCAATGTCCGACCGATGTCATCTTCTCGTTGCAGGAGCGGCATTTTTCGCATTCCCAAGGGCTATCAATATAATTTTCAAATGGCACAGGGCGTAAAATATTACGCTGATGACATTTTTCACATCGATATCTTGGTGTATGAACAATCCCTCTGGTAATGATTGAAAAATCCAGAAAATTGTACCAAATATGACAGAGTGGGCAATAATAGGCCATTTTCACAACACGCTCAACGACAGCATCTTCTTGTTGCAGAATCAATCGGACATCGCGACTTAATTCAGGATCACGAATACGATCAGCAAGGTTGTTTCTGTTATATGTAAAAAATCCTCCGCCCCAATAAATCGTTTGCTCATGCCTGCACACGCGGCAGGTGAATGTAGCCATATCTCCCATCACATCCTCCTTTACCCTAAGTACAAGTTA
Organism: Lentisphaerota bacterium; assembly: GCA_012799905.1. Lineage (GTDB taxonomy): Bacteria > Verrucomicrobiota > Lentisphaeria > Oligosphaerales > Oligosphaeraceae > JAAZKI01. Next base: position 9,393 of record JAAZKI010000069.1, read on the forward strand.
TCCCCATGTATCTAAACTTTAAAACCAACGAGAGACTGAGGTTATTACGTCGTTGCAGGAACTGCATTTTTGGCATTTCCAAGGATAATCAGCATAATTTTCAAATGGCACAAGCTGTAAAGTATTATGACATTTTTCACATTGATATATTGGAGTATGGACAAGATGTTCGGTGACGATTGAAAAATACAGAAAATCGTGCCAAATATAGCAAAGTGGGCAATAGTATCCCGACTCCATAATGCTCTCAACAACAGCGCCGTCTTGCTGCAGAATCAATCGAATCTCGCGACTCATTTCAGGATCTTTAATATCGTCAGCAAATTCTTCGTCATTGTACGAAAATAATCCTGCGCCCCATAAAATATTTTGTTCATGCCCACACTTGCGGCAAGTAAATGTAACCATATTTCCCATCATATCCTCCTTTGGTCGCCTCTTCCCGTTTTTGCGAAAAACATGGTCATTTCGGTTAGAAACACAGGATGCGCTTAACTGGCTCCATTGACGGCAATTCATCAATTTCCTGTTTGATGCCTCACAGTCTCCAGGGTCTTTTTCAACCAGCGCATAGCTCACTCATCTTCATGCCGGTATCCGTGCAGCCAGCAGACACCCTGCACTGGCTTGCCTTCCTGCAGCCCGTCAGGGAAGAAAGACTGTTTGACGATGAGAGGCGCGCCGACAACTCCATCGTCCTCTGTCCTGGCAATGGCGATATCCAAGACATGGAATTTTCCCGAAAAGGTTTCCAACTCGGCTCTGCCAAAGACGGGCGAACGGAATTCGGCCACATGCGGATAGGCTTCGGAAGGCTGAAAAAAACCGACTAGTCGGGTGGCGTCGAGCACAAACGGCTCCGGATTGCCGTCTTTGTCATACTTTTGTTCATCTCCAAAGCGCTCGCGCTGCATGACAGCGTCTTCGCCCTCGAAGCGGAATGTCGGGTTCTGCACCACCTCGGCCTTGCAAGCCATTGCGGCCAAGCGGAAATAATAGGTTTCACCGAGTACATACTTGCCTTTGTTGATAGCGTACCTGGTGTCAAAGAAAGCAATATTACGTTCGTCCTCGCAAAACGTGCCCACGAGGGTGGCTTCAGCGCCATTGCCCCATTCGTACACCTCGGTCAAGGTGACCGCAACTGGTGCGCCGTCGTATTCTGGATAAAAAGCAACCAATTCATTCTTGCCGGCAGCAGGGTCAACGCCAATCAGCATAGTGAGATGCAGAGGCTCAAGACTGGTTTTCAGTAAAATAAATCGCATCGCCTTAGAATGCTCTTCGCTAAGATAACAAGGAATTGGGCTATCAGTGAAGACAATCATCTCTGCCTTTCCCAACAAGTCGGGAAGCGCATTGAGCAGGTCCTCAACAGAAATAGCCTCCAGGAAGCTGTTGAGGTGATCACCATGGCCCTGATGAATGTCAAAACCGGCTTTTTTCTTTTTCATCATAACTCCTCAGTTTGCTGGGTTGTGGACTGGCTCTTCGGGTTGCGGGTATAGGCAGTCAGAAAGCGCATTTCGAACCCTGGCGTCACATAGCTTGAGCCATGAGTTGTTGGCAACGGCGAAAAATGGCGCGATTTTGACGGTTTGGAGTGGCGGTCTCGGCACCCTGGACGCAAGTGGCCGCCTCCCATCAGCCTTGGGCTGCGGGGAGCTTGAATGTGGGTGCCTTGTCCA
>JAAZKI010000253.1 GCA_012799905.1 Lentisphaerota bacterium
CCAAATCCACCCGGAAGAACATCCTGACCTGACCGTGCGCGTTGCTGGACTGTCCGCGCTTTTTGTGAATCTCGACAAAGGCATCCAGGATGAGATTATCACCCGGCATCTGTTCCAGGCCGGGTGAGCGACTGGCCTGAACGATCAGGGCATATCCACTTTGCGGACGGAGACGTCAGAGAAGATGACATCATCACCCGGCTTCTGGGCGCGGACGACGAGACCGATGCCGATGGCGGTGATGTCATGGCCCTCCGGCGCTTTGAGCACAATGGTGATTTCCTTCCACGTCTTATCGCCGGGCAGGGCGACCGGTTCTGCTTGGGGCGGGTAGTCGCTGGGAATCCAGAGCCAACGGTCAGGAACATTTTGATGGAAGCTCATCATGGCGGCGACTGGCTGGCCCTGTTCACGGACTTTGGCTTTCAGCACAAATTTGTCTCCCGGCTGGGCCGGAATCGTCTGGCTCAGGCAGGCCATTTCGCTGAAGCCGGCGGCTCGGATGCCGTCCGCGCCCTGGAAGCCTTGGCCAGGCGCTGGCGTGAAGTCACCGGTCTTGCCTTTGCCGCGATAGAGGTTCCATTGCATGATGCGGCAGGGATAGTGGTCAACAACCGCCTTTTGCAGCTTGGCTTCGTTGTACGGTTCATTGAAAAACTGGTTGCGCACCAGGTTAGGCGAATCGGCAACGGCGGCGATTGGGTCCAGGACGCCCTTGACCGCCTTGAGGAAACCCGGGGCAAATACATCCCAATAGTTGACGACGGAGCCTGATCCCCAGACCCAGGCGACGATGTCTTTTGACCACCAGCGGCCGCGCTCACCATAAAGCCAGACGTATTGGTCCGTCCATTTGCAGGCAGCGTCGAGGTTTTTGGCAAAATGCCGGATGCGGGCTGGCATGTCGTCTTCGGCCAAGTCAGGGGCGACATCATAGGATTTCAACCGTTTGCCGCCGAAATACGCATCCAGGTACATAGCATTGGCGGTTTCCGTCTGAGCTATTTTAGCGCGATTTTCCGGGGTCAGCAGGCGGTGGTTGCACATTTTATAGCGGGCGTAGGCGCGCATGTAGTCAAGTTCGTTACGGGCAGTGTAGCCGGCGCTTTCATTGCCATCAAGGAAGAGCATCCCCGGGGTCATGCCGTCGTACATGCCATTGAGAAAGCCGAACCAGAGTCCATAGCGGTAGGACTGCATGGCAGTATAGGGGTCGGAGTTGTCAAGAAAACTGTTGCCGAGGCTGAGGCCGAAGAAGAAGAAGAGGGTGATGTCCGGGTGCGCCTGGGCAATAGCGTCAATGATTTGGCGGCCGCGGCGGCGAGCCAGATCCCAGGCTTCGTCGTAGGTCTTGCCGGATTGCGGGTCATAGGCAAAGGAAAACTGGGTCTGGTTGCCATAGAATTCCGGGTCGATGCGGATGCCGACGCAGCCGGTTTCGCGGGCGATTCTAGCGATGATGCCGAATTTGGCGGCGATGTTAGCCCAGCCCTGTTCATCGTCCCAGGTCAAGTTTTTGCCGCGACAGGAGACGCGGAGGAAGTTGTCAGTCAATCTTTGGAAGTCGGTGTTTTTCAGGTTATCGACGTCCTGCTGGAACCATTCGTACTGCCAGGGTTCTGGGGTGAAGGTATGGAAGACTGGGTCGAGGGTGACGGCTTTGCCGTTGACGGTCGTTTTCCCGAGCAGGTTGATTTCGATGCCGTGAACAGGGGCGCGCTCTTCGATTTCCCGGATGTTCTGGCGGATTTTTTCGGTCGAGAGAACGCCGGAGTTGACGATGATGACTTTTTTGGAGCTGGGCTTGAAGGCAAGCGGGTTGGCGGCCAAGGCCCATGATGTCAGGAAGACAGCGGAGACAAGGAGAAGTCTGTCAAGTTTCATGTCTGGAATCCTTTTTCTGGATGAAAAGCGCCTGTGGTCAGTCTTCTGCAGCACCTCTCCAAGGCGCATGAGTTTGGGGTGTGCTATAAGTGCCTGCTGCGAAAATGGATGTGGATGTTGTGGCTGCGGTGGACGTAGTGGACAGCACCCAAGCAGCTCGCCCCTCGCCCCTAACGAATTATGAATTATGAATTATGAATTATGAAATGCGCCTCAGCATTCAGCATTCAGCATTCAACATTCATCATTCAGCATTCAACATTCATCATTCAGCATTCAGCCCCTCGCCCCTCGCCCCTCGCCGCTCGCCCCTAGAAAAAGCCCTTTTCACTTCTCTGGTTTGAGAAGGATAAAGTCCAAGGCCAGGCCGCCATTCAGGTTGGTCATTCTTATCGTGTTTTTGCCGGCCGGGAGGGTTACGACGAGCGGCTTACCGGCGTCATCCGGCAGGGGCAGGAAGCGCCAGTCGGCCGCGGCGAAGCCGTAGCTGCCAGTGCGGGCGAAGGCCAGGCTGGCCGCAGCGGTTGAGGGCGTCTGCCCGTTGATTTCGACTTTGCGGATGGTCTCTTTGTGATTGGTGGCATAGCGGAATAGGATTTGGTAGGCGCCTGCTTTCGGCAGTTCAAAAGTCCATTCCAGCCAGTGGCCGATGTCGATTTCCCAATAAGTTATGATGGCGTTGGAAATGCCCATACGGTCGGTTCTGGCCTGGCAGGTGCCTACGCCTTGGCCGGTGAAAGCCTCTGCCTCCAACATGATTTGGCCTTTGGCGGCCTCGCCGGTCATCCAGGCCGGGGGCTTGAATTGGGCGTTTTTGGGCATTTGCGGCGGGTCATTCCAGGTGATGCCGGTCTCGGCCAGGTCATAGAGGACGCGCGGCGCCACACGGTAGTAATTGGAGAAGCTCTTGCCGTAGTTGCCGCCGCCGTGCGAGTTCAGAAGAGCGTCGGTGAGGGGCTTTTTCAGGATGGGGTCGCGGGTCCACAGATAGGCGCAGGCAATGCCCTCGACCATGAGCGGGTGGGTGCCTCGACTGAAGCGCATATTCGGGCAGGACGTGTAGCGGAAGCCGCCAGTCTCTTCGGAATAACATTCCTCAATCATGTACTTGGCTCCGGCGATGATGGAGTCCTTGACTTTCGGGTCGCCGGTGACGTCATGGTAGTATTTCATGCCGGCGAGGAGGACGGCGACCATGAAGTTGGCGTTGCCGCGGTGGCGCGGCTCGCACAGGCAGTGTCCCGGCACCATCATGCGCGACCAGCCGCCGATCTGGTGCGTGCGCCGGCCTTCCTCGCGCTGAAATTCCGGCACCGGGAAGGGGGTCTTGTCTTGCAATTCAAGGACGCGGTCGATGATTACGCGGGACGCATTCAGGTAGTAGGGATTCCCGGTCGCTGCCAGGGTGGAGGCGTTGATGATCAGGTGCCAGCCTGGATTGCGGCAGCTGACGAAATGATACGGCTGCCGCAGGTCAGTCTTGATGTAGTAGTCAGCGATGGCTAGGGCAGTTTCGCGCGACCGTACGTCGCCAGTCAGGAAATAATGGTAGAAATGACCCTCGTTCCAGGCATGGCTGACTGAAGTGCCGGCTCGGGGGATGCCCAGGGTGCCAGGAACGCTCTCAGTGTAGTAGCCGCCGACGTGACCCATCTGGTGAACCAGGACAGCGCCGGGACTGAGGCGCTCGTTCGGCTTGGACCAGTGGACTGTGTCCACGTCGCGATTGTGCTTCTCCATGTCGTCAGCCAGGAAAAAGGCGTCCTCATTGCCGGAGCGAACGAATTGCAGGAGCAGGCCGGACTGGGTGTCGTATTCGCTGTTGCCCCAGTTGGCGCCGCGCTCGCCGTACCAGTCGCCGAAATTCATCAGGCCGTAGTCGCGTTGTTTTTCGCGTGCAGCAGCGTAGGCGACGATTTTGCGGTCAATGGTCTCCTCGTAGTACTTGAACTTCTCGGTGTTGCGCACTGCCAAAGGATAGAAGACCTTGCTGTCGCAGTACCAGGCTGGCGGGGCAACGGCCAGGAGGGGTCGCTGATGCAGGCGGGCGAGGCGGTCGGCGGCTTCAGTGGGGATGCCCCAGGCGAGCAGGATGTCGTCAGTCTTAGCCATGCCGGCTCTGAATTTATAGACGCCGTTGAGCAGGTAGAAGTACAGGTGGTGGCCTTCTTTTTCGAACGGGAAAGCGTCATAGAGGCCGGCTTCAAAGTCAGGGCAGAGCGCGAGTTGCAACGCGCCCTTGTCAACGCGGAAGGCCTTGGGGTAGTTTTGCCAGAACTGGCGGAGGCTGACCAGCTGGCCGTCCGTCACGGCACCGCCAGTCAGGCGTCCCTGGACGGTTTGCCCGGCTGCGCGGTATTCATGGTCAAAATGCTGGTGCAGACCCTCGGCGGTGATAGGCGCAGTTTCGCCCTTTTCGGTCGCGGCAGTCCAGGCAGCGGCTGGATTGGCAGCCGGAATCGACAAGACCATTTCTTCCAGCAAGGCGTGGGTTTGCTGGCCTTGGACGATGAAGGTCTGCTGGACGTTGACTGCCGGGCTGTTTTTCCAGACAATGTAGCGCGTTTCCAGGAGGAAGGCAGGTTCGCCGTCCGGGGTGGAGAATTGGCGGACGGCTTTGATGACAGCGCGAATCGGGCCGTTGTCTTCCAAGCTGAAGACAGCCGTTTCGGGCTGGCTGAGCTGGCCAATCTTGGGCAGTCGGATGTCAAGCCGGCATGGCTGTTGCTGGGGCGTGACCAGTTCGCCAGCCGGATTGAAGGTGATGGGGGCGGCGTTGGCAATGACGGGGAGGCCGTTGACAAGGCTGGCGAGCGGTGCGCCGTCCGGCTGGCGACTGACCTTGCCGCCGTATTCGAGGGTGTATTCAGCGCTGCTGTCAGCGGCGATGTCGCCGGTGAGGAAGGAGACTAAAATCCATTTGATGGAACCGTCCGGCCACCAGGCCGTGGTTTTGATTTGAGCAGGAATTTCCCGGCCCTTGTCCAGCAGGCGGACTTGCTTGGAATGGGCGATGGCGCCCTGCGGGAAGGGGAAGCCGTTGGTGACAGGGTGGCCGCTGACTGCGAACGGATGGGGATTGCGGACGGTGATTGGGAGACGTTCGGCGGCAGCAGCCGGGGGTGGCGGCGGCGTTGCCTGGGGGCGGAAGGTGAAGGCGGCGGTTGCGTACGTTGTCCCGTCCGGCTTGATGCCAACGGCGCGGGCAGTGTATTCGCGGTCAGGATTCAGACCGGTGAGAACAGCGCGGTGGACGGTGGTGAGGCGGGCGTCTTCAA
>JAAZKI010000269.1 GCA_012799905.1 Lentisphaerota bacterium
CGTCGTACTGGCGGCCTAAAGGGTTAGCAACATAAAAGCCCAGGGTGAGCGTAGCGAAGCCCTGGTTGAGGCGTATAATAATTTTGAGCCCCGCCAGGGGTGACACATAAATGCTGACTTGCAAAAAATCTTTCCTAAAAAACAAGAAGTTGGTCGATAGTAGTACAGAAAGTTTGGAAAGAAGCGATAGATGGAGATATTGCGGACAATTGAAGAGGTTCGGAAACTCACGACTGAGTGGCGGCGGGCAGGCGAGCGGATCGCCCTGGTTCCGACTATGGGCTATCTGCATGCCGGGCATTTGTCGCTGGTCAAGGAAGCCCGACGACGCGCTGATCGGACGGTGGTGAGCATCTATGTCAATCCGACTCAGTTCGGGCCAAATGAGGACCTGGACAAATATCCGCGCGATTTCGCCCGGGACGAGGCGTCTTGCCGCGAACATGGCGTTGACGCGGTGTTCTACCCTGACAACGCTGTGATGTACGCGCCGGGCCATTCCACCTGGGTGACCGAGGAAAGCCTGTCCAAGACCATGTGCGGGGTGTCGCGGCCAACGCATTTTCGCGGGGTGACGACGGTGGTTCTGAAGCTGTTTAACATCGTCGGCTGCGAAGTCGCTGTTTTTGGCCGCAAGGACGCGCAGCAGGCGCTGATCATCCAGCGCATGGTGCGTGATTTGAATATCCCGGTGGAGATTGTGGTGGCGCCGCTGATCCGGGAAGAGGACGGTCTTGCCTTGAGTTCGCGCAACAAGTACCTCAATGCTGATGAACGGCAGCGCGCCTTGAGCATTTCCGCTGGCTTGCGCGAAGCCGTCAGCCAATTCGCCGCAGGTGAACGTTCCGCCGAGGTTCTGACTGCGACGGTGCGCACGGCTATCGAGGCGGCCGGCGGTCGCATTGATTACGTCGTCTTGATGGCCAGAACCACCTTGCGGCCATTGCCGCTGGTTAATGCGCCGGCCGTACTCGCTGCTGCTGCCTTCTTCGGCAAGACCCGGCTGATTGACAATGTTTTCCTGGAACCTTAGAAAAACGAAAGAACGACACTGACTTTGCCCTATCATCACTGCGGGGAGCGGAACCCATCGGCGCCCCGCTGAAATCAAACCGCCTTTGCGAAAGGACTGACATCATGAAATTTGCGATGTGCAACGAATTTTGCGTTGACTGGCCCCTGGAGGATTGCTTTAAACTGGCTGCGGAAACCGGCTATGACGGCATGGAAATCGCGCCGTTTACGATTGCTGATTCGGTGCTTGATATCACGCCGGCTCAGCGCAAGGAAATCCGCGATATGGCTGAGCGCTATGGCGTGGAGATCATCGGCCTGCATTGGCTTCTCGTCAAGCCGGAAGGACTGTACCTCAACTGCCCGGACGCTGCTGTCCGCCGCCGGACGCGCGACTACTTCGAGGCTCTGATCCACTGCTGCGCCGACTTCGGCGGCGACCGCCTGGTCATCGGCTCCCCGAAAAACCGCAACATCATGCCTGGCGTGACCTACCAGGAAGCGTGGGACTATTCGCTGGAGACATTCGCGTCGCTCTTGCAGCCGGCCAAGGAGCGCGGGGTCAAGCTCTGCCTGGAGCCGTTGACCACCAAGGAGACTAATTTCATCACCACGGTTCACGAAGGCGTCCGCATGTGCAAGGAGCTCTGTCACCCGAACTTCATGGTGCACATCGACGTCAAGGCCATGACCGGCGAAAAGCGGCCGTTGGATGACGTCATCCGCGATGGCAAGGGCTATGTCGGGCATTTCCATGTCAACGACGAAAACCTCAACGGGCCGGGCTGGGGCGATACTGACTACGAGCCCATCGTTCGCGGCGTCAAGGCTATCGGCTATGACGACTA
>JAAZKI010000135.1 GCA_012799905.1 Lentisphaerota bacterium
CGATCAGCCGGGAACATCTTGACTTGGAGAACTGGGGTCTTAGCTCTGAGGTTTACCGCGGTTTGCTGGCAGGCGGCGTGCAGTATGATTGTCATCTGGATTTCCGTCATGTCAGCGAGGAGAGCGATGTCGCGGCTTGGCGGAATTTGGCAGCGGAATTGCACGGCTATGATGGGGTCGTTTTTATTGGCCGGCAGTTGTCTGGGCTACAGCAGTTGTTGACGCACTGTCTGCCGGTTTTTCAGGTTGTCAGTCTGCAAAAGAAAACCGAAGGCGCGATTCCAGTTGATTACGACCGTGAGGAGGCTTTGCGCATCTTGCTGCGAAAGGCGGCGGCAGAGGGCTGCCGCACTGCCGACTGCATTACCTTTCTGGATGAAGGGTTCCCAGAAAGGAACTGCTTCTACCGGCATCGGGCTGAGCAGATGCTGCAGTTTTGCGCTGAATGCGGCTTGCGTCCAGTCCGCCGGACTTCCTTGATAATCACTTCTGAAACGCTTCCAAAATTGCCTGAAATACTGCTTTCAGTGCAGGCCGATTTTCTGTTTTGCAATCATACCTATTTGACGCGCGACGTGTTCGAACTGTGCCGCAGCCACCAGCTGCCAGTGCTGCTGGGAGCTATCAGCAGCGGATTTACTTTCCAGGGACTCCATCCCGGATTGGTCTATATGCGAGTGCCGATGTTTGAAATTGGCCAGGGAATCGCCCGATGCGTGCGCAGATTGGCAAACGGAGAATTAAAGGATGAAGCCTGCAAAGAATTGCAGGATTTCCAGGCGGAATTGGTGTTCCCGGGCGAGAGCTCACGCACTTTGGCCTGGCAGACAGGGGGCGTTTTTGTGTCATAATGGAGGAAAAGACTGTAAGTTATTCATCGCAAAGACAGAAAAAAGATGCTGCGGAAATTGCAAGCCGCCTGGAGCATTCCGTATAGACATGAGCTATGCTTAATTTTTGGGGTTCACTACATTGATGTCAAGGTAAAACTTAAATCAAAGGGGAAAAACTATGCGCCGATTTTTTACTTTAATTGAGTTGCTTGTAGTGATTGCAATCATTGCCATTCTTGCAGCCATGCTGCTGCCGGCATTGAGCAAGGCGCGAGAAAAGGCGCGAAGCATCAGCTGTGTCAACACGGGAAGGCAGATTGGCTTGTTTGCAGCGCTTTATGCGGATGATTACGACAGTACCCTTCTGCCTTTGCGCACTAGCGTTAGACCTGATAACCCAGCCTATTTTGTATGGCCAAAGCTGCTCACTCCATACAGCGGCATCGGCCAATACGTCCATTCCTGGTCTTCGCACGCCACCCAACTGCAAGGCATGGACTATTTTTACTGCCCAAGCCTGCATGAATTGTACTGGGATGAGGCGAACAACAGGCGGAAGAAGCCCCAGAATTTCATGACTTCGTTTTCCGGCAATCGTTGCGTCATGATTGATCATATTGATCCTTGGAAGGGAATATTAAGAATGATGATCAGCATGTTGAAGAATCCGTCCATGACTCTTATGCTTACCGAAGGCGATGGCCATGACTTTAACGTCACCCATACTAGCCACTTGATTATGGGCCACACGAATCAGATTATTTCATTCCCACATAACAATCAAGCTACAAATGTATTTATGGACGGGCACGTGGCCAGCATGGGAAATAACCTGCATGCAAATGTAAGCTTTGAGAAAGCTACGGGGTATTTGCGCGAATAAGCCGGAGTTGCCGCAATTCGGGAAATAGAAACTAGAAGCGACTTCTGCGAGACCCCCTTGGCAGCAGCCCCTGCCGACTCAAAGCATTTTAACATGTCTGGAGTTCTACGCCATGAAAAAAAGTCTGCTAATAATTTTTGTCAGCCTGGCAACAACAATTTTCTGTGCTGAGCCGGTTTTGTATTTATCTTTTGATCAGGATTTCAATGGACGTGGTGCAGACGGCAGGAGCGTCACTGGCAAGCATTGTCAGAATATCACGATGGAATCCTTGCGGACGCTCCTGCTGGAAGGGTTGAAAGGAAATGCCGTTAAAATTGGCAGCCAGGGGGCGGCTGGCTTGATGGACAAGTCCAACATATCCTATCCTGCTGAGCTGCTTTCTGTTGAATCCGGTACGCTGGCTTTCTGGATGAAGCCTATGGACTGGAATTTCAAGGACGCAAAATTCCATATCATCTGCGAAATCACCGGGCCTAATGACTGGTTGCTCATTTATAAATACAAGGATTTTACAGGGCTGTCTTTCCTGATGGGACGCAAGAAGCATACGGCGGAAAGCGCTGGCACGGGGATGCCATATATTCTCGCAACCGCAACTTGCCCGGATTGGCCTACCGGAGAATTTCGCCATATCGCCGCAACCTGGGAAAATGGCGCCTGCCGATTGTTTATGAACGGAACCCTGGCTTGTTCTTTCGAAGTCCCAGAACTAATACGCCCCGTGCAATTTACGAAATTCTTTCTTGGCACGGGCAATTTTGAAGGCTGGGGAGCACCCCTCAAAGGCGAAACCCTGATCGATGAATTCTACCTGTTCAAACAAGCTTTGAGCGCACCTGAAATTGAAAAAATGTTCGCCTCTTATGCTTATGGCGAAGTTGACAAAAGCACTATACCGGTTGCTGTGAAAAGCAGCAGGCTGATGGCTGATGAGGATGGTGAAAATATGAACCTGGACTTCATCCTCAGCCGAACGACTAAGGACAGCAAAGGCTTCCCCGTGGAATGTCTCCTGCGCTTTTTTGAGGGCAAGACAGTCAGAAAGGAACTGCTGCATTCTGAAGCAACCGAATATAGCCACAGCTATCCCATCGCCAGTCTGAAACCCGGCGAATATGAATTGCAACTTACGCCGGTGGCGCAGGATGCTGGTGATAAAGTTGAAGCCTATACACGCCAATTCATTATTCCTAACCCCAGGCAAAGACGGCAACGGGATGACACAGTGCCGCTGCCGTGGAAACCAGTGAAATTCGTGCAGAAAAATCAAGAAAGCATTCTCGAGACCTTGATGCAAAAAACCTGCTTTGACGGCGGTCTGCTGCCTGGACAGCTTTTTTCACAGGACAAGGCACTGCTGCGCTCCCCTATGGAATTGCTGATTGACGAGAGCCCTATAACCGCACAAGCGACACGTTGCGTTGATGCCTATGATGGCAAGGCGATAAATACAAAGGCAAATCATCGGGACTTCAGCATCAGCTCCCATTGTCGCATGGAATTTGATGGCATGATGTGGTTTCAGATTACTTTGGAACCGAGAAGCAAAATCCCGGTGAAAAACGCAAAAATTCAGATTCATCTGTTGCCGGAATTCTCAACCCTTTTCAATACCTTGCACAAGGACTATTTTGGATTCACCGGGCATTTCGCCGGCAAGCTGGACAGAGCTATCTGCCGCAATCACTACGAACAGCGTGATTTGCCGGCGATTTGGGTTGGCAATGAAGAACGTGGGCTTTACTACTTTACGGAGACCCAGGCCGGCCGTTTCCTGAGGAATCGCGATGAGACTATTCGCCTGGCGCCGGGCAGGGAAGGAGCGACATTGGAAGTTAATCTTATCGATTATCCAGTGGAGCTTGAAAAAGCCATCACTTGGAGCTTCGGGCTGCAAGTGACCCCTATGCGCCCATTTGTCAACGACCGCAAAAAGTGGCGGCAGAGAAGCACAGTGGAAATCTGGTTTCCATGGCAAAAAATTCATAATACGCCCTATGTGCGTTGGGCCGAAGAGAATATCGAAAAGAAGCGGCATGACTTCTCTCGCGCCGGCAAGATACCGCTTTGCTTCTATCTAGCCGGTTTTTCCGCGTCTCCATACTCGCAGGGATATCCCTTTTACGCGCATCAGTGGAGTCAGACGCCGCCTGCCGTAGGTGTCTTTTCGGACGTGAGCAACCATAAGTGGACCTATGCATATATATGCCCGGCAGCGGAAAGCTATCGCCAGTTTTATATTAAGGGGCTGATGGAATGTATGGACGATATGAAAATAAATCATCTCTACATCGACAACTGCTGGTCGCAGTTTTGCAATAATGCTCGCCATGGCTGTGGCTGGAAAGATGAGACAGGCAAGCTCTACGCCTCAGCCAATGTGCTTGGACAGCGCGAACTGGCGAAAGACATCTATCGCGCACTTAAACGGCAATACCCCGAGGGGATGTTGGTGCGTCACATGTCGCAGATTCCTGAACCACCATTGATTGCCTTCTGCGATGCTCTTGTTGACGGCGAGTTGTTTGTTCAGCACGTGGGCGAGAAAGAACATTACCGGGAAGTGTTTACCCCGGATTTTATGAGAGCTTCTTTCCTAGGGCGGCAGTTCGGACTGCCAAGTCTTTATATTCCCCAGTTTGAACGGGCTTATCAACTCCATTATCCAGCAAAACTACAGCCTGCGAAGGAAGGAAAACTCCCAAACCAACAGCTTAATTACAGGCATTTTGTCGGCTATTTTCTTGTACACGACTCCTACGTCTGGCCCGGTTTCGGTGTGAGCATGAAGGAAGTCTGGAAGATTTTTGATGATTGTGGAGTCGCGTCGGATGCCGCTTTCCATGCCTATTGGAAATCCGGCTCGCCCGTCAGCAAGGTTTCGCCTGCCGCCGAGGGAGTTATGGTTTCCAGCTATGACTGCCGCGACGGACAACTCATTGTAATCATGAACGATTTGGACAATCCAGCAGAAGTTCGGCTTGCTGGCGTCAGCGCACTCGTCGATGCCGAAACAAATGAGAGGCTGTCAGGAACAACAGTCACA
>JAAZKI010000601.1 GCA_012799905.1 Lentisphaerota bacterium
CATTCAGCATTCAACATTCAGCATTCAGCATTCAGCATTCAACATTCAGCATTCAGACTCTCGCCCCTCGCCCCTCGCCCCTCGCCCCTCGCCCCTAATTCGGGTTGTTCATTTGGAAATGTTTGTTATATTTACCCTTGTCATTGTTATACTCGGGATATAATAAAGTAGTCAATGCAATAAGTTCTTCTCACGTCATTTTGTCCATTTAGCCGCCCTGCCCTTTTTTGCCATCATGCTTTACGAAAGCAACACCGGAAAAACTCGTCAGGTCGTTGCCCAGCTGCAAGCTGAGATTGCTTCTGGCGAGCACGGTGTTGTCGGCGATCCGTTTATGACGGTTCGTTCCTTGGCAGAGGCTTTTGGCATTTCCCTGGTCACGGCTCACCGCGTCACCACCGAACTCAAGCGTCTCGGCATTTTAAAGCGCGTTGGCAAGCGTCACCTGCTGGCGCACCGTGACGATCTCACCCAAGACCTGCATTGCAAAATTGGGGTTTTGGTCACCAACCTGGACAATCCTTTTTTTTCCAGTCTTCTCAATGCCTTGGAGCAAGCCGGCCGGCGCCATCGCGTCGGCATTCTGGCTGTTGGCAGCGATTACGACCTCAACCATGAAAAGAGCCAGCTGGCCATGCTTAAAGCCAGTTCTGTGGACGGCTTTTTGATTTGTCCTGCGCATGATGAACAATCGCGGGCGAATTTAGAGGGCCTTGACAAGCCCTATGTGCTGATTGGCCGGCAGATTAAAGGGCTGGAGAGCAACGTCGTCATGGTGGAGAATTTCACTGCCGGCTGCAAGGTCGCTCAGCATTTTCTGGAGACCGGCTGCGAGGATTTTTTCTACCTTGGCCTGGACTACTTTGCTCATGACGACCGCCTACACGGTTTTTCCTTTGAGTTGAAGGAGCACGGCTTTGACCTCACGAAGTCTCGGATTCATCGATTGCGGCATCGTAATGGGCAATTGAATCCTGACCTGCTCAAGACCATCTATCGTGGCCGCCGCACCGGAGTTTTTTGTTATCATGACTTGGTCGCCCTGCGCGCCATCCGCGGCGCCAGGCTTTGCAATTACCGTATTCCCCAGGACATCGCCATCGTTGGCTTTGATGACCTTCCAGTCGCCTCGGAAGTGTTTCCCTCGCTTTCCAGCGTAGCGTATCCTTTGAACCAAATCGTGGAAAACGCCTTGCGGATTCTTCTTGACCGCATTTTGCGTCCGTATAACCGCGAACCGGAAGTCTGTTCACTCAATGCCCGTCTTATCGTTCGGGAGTCCTCGTCGTTGTCCTTGCATCCACCTGGCGGCGGCGGTCATGCTGCTGCGAAACTATCTTGATTACGCCATTCTCGTGGCGGTCACAGGGACGCTGCAGCCTGCCCTCAGCGCCGCCGTATTTTCAACCCGGAAGGAAAACCATGATTCCCATCCTCTCTCCCAGCCAAGCGGCCAGTCGCACGGATGGCGACTTTATCACCGCGTTCATCTGGCGAAAAAGCCCGATTCTGGAGCGCATCCAGAGTGCAATCAAGGAAAACAGCTGTGGTCAACTGCGATCATTGCGCTTCACCTGGCTTCGACCGGCTCGGGCAGCCGTTTCTGAAGCTGAATTCCTCTATGACGTACTGGCAGCGATTATAGACGGCGCACAGGTCCTGGCCGATGCGCCGTTCGCCGGGCTGCACATCACCAAGGTTGCTGGTCAGAACAACCTTTTCGCCTTACTGGGATTCACCAATGGCGTGGTCGCCGAAATCGAGATGAACGAATGCCTGCCCAACACCATGTCGGATATGTGCACACTGCGCGCCAACTTCACTCATGGCCACGTCAGCAACCATCCACTGGTCGGACACTGCAATGAAGAGGGCATGCTCTTGGCTACTGCCGAGCATCTGGATGTCAACCTAATCGCGGAATCACATCTGCTGGAACCAGCCCGAGGGCCCATTGAACAGATGCAGCTGCGCTTTAACACGGCTGCACGCATGACGTTAGAAAAAGACCCGGTCGTCCAGGGGCCACTGAATGCGCGAGCCATCAACAGTCTGATCAAAGGAGCGTTGTCATGAGCAAATTGAAAATCATGGTAGCTGGCAGCGCCAATCCGCATGTGCCCGGATATCTTCGTGGCGCCAGCCAGAGCAATTCGTTGGTGGACCTGGTTGCTGTCAGCGATTTTGATGCTGCTCGCCTTAACCGCGACCGCGACATGCTGGCCGCGAAGCCGAACGTTGCGTTCTATACTGATTACCAGGAGATGTTTGCGTCTCATCCGGAGGCTGAGGCCGTCATCATCGGCAGTGACAACCGGGATCACTTTGAGATGTTCAAGGCAGCGGTGGCACGGCGCCTGCACATCTACATGATGAAGGTGATTTCCATGAATGAAGACGAATGTCGGGAGATGGTGGCGATTGGCGACACCTATCCCAAGGTCATTCAATGCGAGCTGGAGCTTCACTTCAACCCGCAGTTTCAGTATGCGCGCAAGGTCATCCAATCCGGCGCGTTAGGCGACATCATCTCAATCTACCTCACCAACATCTCGCAGTCCCCGTGCAATTATTTCCTGAATTGGGGCGACCCGCTTTTGTCCTACGGCAGCATAGTCCCTATCCGACCCGGGGCCAGGACGTATCGCGGCGGGGCGTTGACCGACCATCCCCATCCTTTTGACCTGATTCGCTGGCTGACCGGACGGGAGTTTGCCGCGGTTCGCGCTATGTCGGCAGAAAACCAGCGCTCGCACCTCGCGGTTGAAGACCATGTCGCAATCACGGGCACGCTGGACAACGGCGTCATCTGCTTTATCAACCCGTCCTACACCAATCTTGAGGAGCAGGTTGCGACGCGGCGGCTGTTGTGGCCCAAGGCGTTAGAGTGCAATTTGAAGGTCACTGGCACCAAGGGCTACTTTGCCTGCGACTATTTTGATCGCCACTCCTACATCGTCGGCAACAATTATGTCTCGCCGAACCGGCTCATCGTCGACAGCACGCCGCGCCTGAACTTGGACCCCGCGCATTCGCTTTTGGGGTGTTTCACTGACTGCATCAGCGGCAAGCGCGCCCGACCGGAGACGACCCTGGCGGATTCATTCGCAGCCATCCGGGTGATGAATGCCGCCTATGATTCCATCAGCCGCGACGAAGAAGTGACGCTGTCCTGAAACGATGCCGCCCTGCCCTTGTGAAGCCGGCCGCAATTGTCGATATTGACGTAATCGGTCACTCATTGATATTCGGAAATCTGATGAGCAGCGGTCTCAGGAAAGGGACGAGGGGCGAGGGGCGAGGGGCGAGAGTGAGTTTGGATTACACTAGCCGCTATGTCCGCACCGTCCACCTTGTCCACACCGTCCATATCTTTTTGCGCCGTAAGCGCTTAACCATGCTTAACCCCAGGCTTTAGCCTGGGGGAAGGCATACCCCAAAACTGGCGCCTTGTAGAGGCGCTACAGAAGACTGCCCCATTACATATCGACCACGCGGCCGGCTTCACAGCAGGTGGCGATTAGCGATGGCTGCGCCGCTCATCAAAGCGCCGACAATGCCCAGAAAACCCTGGTCAGCGCCACAGATGAACAAATTGCTCAATTCGTCACTGGCGCCTTGGCGCAACTTGCGAGGGCTGCCGTAGATGACCCCGTTGACACGACCGGTGAAGCGCTCAATGGTCTTGGGCGTGAACATCTCCCAGTCGACGACCGCATCGGCGAAGCCGGGCTTCCAGGCCTCCATCAAGGCGATTTGGGCATCGACGACATTGCTTTTGGCCTTGTCATAGACAGCGCCTGAAGGCAGAGCAAGCCACCTGGCCGGTGAAGCCAGGACAGACACGCGCACAGTATTGGCATCAGCAATGTCGTCGCAGTGCTGATAATTGCCGGGCATACAGAGGATTTGGCAGGAGAGGTCGACGTCCCCGGCAGGCGGGGAAAACTGGAAGCGCTCTTGGCAATTGCGGAAAATGACGCAGGCCTCCAGTCCGAGTTCACGCGGCCGGCGATTCAGTTCAAATATGCTTTCACAGAAGCCGATAGGGCCGGCTGGGAAAGACGCCAATTCTGGCGGTGGACTTGAGCACAGCCGAGCCGTTTCCAGGGCGCCGGCGCAGGACAGTATCGCGTCTGCATGCAATTCCTCCCCCTGATCGGTCACCACGCTGGCGATACGGCCATCGCAGACGTTCAGCTTGGTCACTTCAACGCCCAAAGACAATTCGCCGCCTTGGTCACGATAGCGTTTCAGCAGACATTCCAGGAAGGGCTTCATGCCATGGTGCGGCCGACCAAAGCCCTCGAAGATGACGCTCCGGAAAATGATGCAGAATTGATTAAAGTCCATGTCCTCGGCCTGGGGATTGCCATACAGCATCACCGGGCACAGCAGCATGTCTTGCAGAAGAGGTGAGGACAAGTAGTCGTTTACGATGGATCGAGCCGAAAGCTCGGGCGCTGTCGGCGAAAAGGCGTCAGTTTGGCGAATTCGCTCGCATAAGCGCCGGAAGCCGGCAGCATCGGCTGGAAAAAGGCGTTCGACCTGGGCGGCAAAGGCGGGGAAATCATTGTTCAGACGCAGAGTGCACTGCGGGAAAATGATTTCGGAAAAAGTCTGCGGGCACAAGTCCAGCTCGTGGCGCCGAATCCGCATCTGCCGCAGAAACGTGTTCAATGGCGCACTGCGGATGCCTTCGGGGACAAAATTAGTCAAGGCGTGCAGGCCGACGTCAACAATACGGCCGTCGCGTTCATAGTAGCTGTTCAAACCGCCGGGATAAAGCTGTCTTTCCAGAATGCGTACTTTGCGCCCATAGTAGCTCAGGCGCACTCCCGCACTGATTCCGGATAGGCCGGCCCCGATGATAATCACGTCGTACATGGTGGAAATAAACTCTGGAGAGCAGGCTAAAGCCTGGACTACGCACAGCAAGCGGAAGATTGAATTACATGCTCCTGCAAGCGAGGGACATACGGCAAGCGGAAGATTGAACTGCATGCGAGATACGTGAGATGTAAGCAGGCTAAAGCCTGCGGGACATACAGCAAGCTAAAGCTTGAACTACGTGCTCCGGCAAGCGAGGGACATACGGCAAGCTGAGATTGAACTGCATGCGAGATACGTGAGATGTAAGCAGGCTAAAGCCTGCGGGACATACAGCAAACTAAAGTTTGAACTACATGCTCCTGCAAGCGAGGGACACACGGCAAGCAGAAGCTTGAACTACGTGCTCCTGCAAGCGAGGGACATACGGCAAGAGGAAGCCTGGACTACGTACGGCGGCGAAGCGCATTTAGGACTGCTCGACGTCGTCAGCCGCCCGTGCGTCGTCGGTCCCCGTCGGCATATCGGCTGCTGGCGCGTCGTCGGTTGCTATTGGCGCTTTGTCATCAGCTGCCGGTGCATCATTGGTCGCTAGTGCGTCGTCGTCCAACCCGAGTTCTTGGCTCAGTTCATCATCTTGCTTCCTTGGCGGCGGCATAGTCATTCCCAGCAGTTCATAGACTTCACTGCCGGTCATGGATTCGCGTGTCAGCAGGGTTTCTGCCAGAAGAACCAATTTTTGGCGGTTATCGGTGAGCAGTTTCATGGCTCGTTGTTCGCAGGATTCGACGATTCTGCGGATTTCCAAATCGATTTCGCGGGCTGTTTCTGGGCTGTAGTCCTCGCTGCGGGTAATGTCACGCCCAATGAAGATATGGTCTTCGCGCCCGATGTAGTTCAGCGGGCCCATTTTTTCGCTCATGCCCCACTGGCAGACCATTTTTTTGGCTATGTCAGTAGCTTGGCGGATGTCCATGGCGCCGCCGCTGGTCAATTCCTTGAATACCAGGATTTCTGCGACGCGTCCGCCCATGGTCATGGTGATCATATCGAGCAATTCGCTTTGGGCGGCCGTATAGCGATCCTCTTCTGGCAGCTGCATAGTCGCTCCCAGGTAAGCGACGCCGCGCGGTATAATCGTAATCTTGTGCAAAGGTTCGCAGTTCTCGCACAACATGCCGACCAGGGCGTGCCCAGCTTCGTGATAAGCCGTCAGGCGGCGTTCCCTCTCGTCAATTTTCCGGCTGCGTCGTTCCTTGCCCCAGCGAACCTTGTCCCGCGATTCTTCCAATTCAATCATGCCGACTGCTTCCTTGTTAGTCCTGGTGGCTAGAAGTGCCGCTTCATTGAGCAAGTTGGCCAAATCAGCGCCACTGAAGCCGGGAGTGCCTCGGGCAATCACCCGCAGGTCGGCATCAGGGTCCATTTTGATTTTCTGAGCGTGTATGTTCAGAATCTCGAAACGCCCACGCAAATCCGGCAAATCGATGGTGATCTGACGGTCGAAGCGACCGGGTCGCAGCAGAGCCGGGTCAAGCACGTCTGGACGGTTAGTCGCCGCCAATACGATGACTCCGGAATTCGGCTCGAAGCCGTCCATTTCCACCAGCAGTGCATTCAAGGTTTGCTCACGCTCATCGTGTCCGCCGCCGATGCCGCTGAATCGAGAACGGCCGACAGCGTCGATCTCGTCAATGAAAATCAGGCAAGGGGCGTGTTTCTTGCCGTCCTCGAACATGTCGCGCACCCGGCTTGCGCCGACGCCGACGAACATTTCCACGAAGTCAGAACCGCTGATGGAGAAGAACGGCACATCAGCTTCCCCGGCAATCGCCTTGGCCAGCAAAGTTTTTCCGGTTCCAGGCGGCCCCACCATCAAGACACCGCGGGGAATCCTGCCGCCCAAGCGCTGGAACCGATGCGGGTCTTTCAAGTATTCGATGATTTCCTGCATCTCCTCCTTGGCCTCGTTGATGCCGGCCACGTCTTTCATGGTGACTTTTTCCTGGGCCGGATTAAGCATCCTGGCACGGCTTTTGCCGAATTGCAGGGCGCCACGGTTGACGGAGCGCATCTGCCGAGAAAACATGAAATAAAAGACGCCAATCAACAACAGAATCGGCAGCACAGAAAGGAGGATGTTGGTCATCAGGTTGTTGGCCTGCCTGGCTTCCCGCACCTGGCAGTACTGGCGCAATTCCTTGTCAAAAGACTCTGTGTAGACGACTTTGGTGCGGTAGCGCTGCAAGCCTTCGTCGCTGCCAACAGGCACGTTTTCCGGCCAATAGTCGCCGACCAGCACCTGGATGTTGCTGGAAGACTGTTCCTCGACAATAGCGCTGCGGATACGTCCAGCCCGGAGGAAATCCTCGTATTGCGACTGTTTCAGCAGCACGGCCCTGTCACTGGGATCGCCGCGGAACAGCATGATCATGGCCGGCGCCAGAAAAATCAGAATCATCCACAGAAACAACTGTTTTTTAGGCGCCATCATCCGGCGATTGCCGGGTATGGGGTCGTCTTTTTTATTAGAGTAGTCATCTGGCATAGGAATTCTTTCGTGTTGTTAAAAAGAAATGAACAATCAAAGCGGAAAACGGTAAGGCGCCGGCCTGTTTCGGAATGGCATCCGGCCTGGCGGCGCAGCTGGTCGGAGTGGAGGCTGTCGTCGCTGCTGGCAGGCGACAAGCGTGAATCGTCCTGAATGGCGGCGGTAAAATAGGCAATTGGCTGAGCCGGAAAAATCAAGCCGTCGGCAACGCCGTATGGTTGGCCGCCTCCCGGGCGCCTCCGGCAATTGACGACGGATGTTGTATCACGAAGAGTTATTTGCTGTTCATCATTTCGAGCACTTGAGCACCATCAGTACCAGTCCGATCACCGTCAACACCCCCAGCAGAGAAAGAATCAGAATCATGATCTTGTTATGCTTGGGATTTTCCCGCAGGGCGGCGCTCTTTTTCCCTTTTGCCTTGCCAGCCAGATTTTTCATGGTTTCGGCCGACACTTCAATGGTGCCGGTGTCTTCCAGGTTGATGACGGTCATGGAGCGGGATTCATACCGGTGCTCCTGCGCGTTGTCATACAAGATTTCAACGCCGCCGACCTGGAGCAAGTCACCGTGCTTGAGCTGAACCGCCTCAGTCGTGACTTTTTCGCCATTGACACGGGTGCCGTTGGTACAGCCCTCATCACGGACAGCATAGACATCCGGCTCCAGCTGAATCAAGGTGCAATGGTGACCGCTGATGGTAGGGTCAGGAATGCAGATATCGGCGCTGTCTGAGCGGCCAATCGTGTAGCGCTCGTTGTTTAAGGCAAATGACGCACCGCGCATCTGCTCGGAAAGAATAGTGATTTTAACACTCATGGGCCTCTCACCTTCTGGCTATGGTTTGACGAGCCGCACGCAACAGCTGCTCTATTTTATGCACACTATTCAATATAACGCCTATTCATGATTTTTGCCAAGAGCCAGTCATAGCCTTTCTCAAGCCGACTTAATGCTGAGCCGCCGCTTCATTTTCTTTGTTGGCTGCTTCCAGCATGGCTTTGATGTCGTCACTGCCTCTTTCCTGTCCTGCCCAAGCCGGATAAAGCGCCTCCAACTCACGCCAGGCTGTCAATGCGTCGCGCTGACGATTTTGAGCCAGGAAAATCCGGACGGTGAGCAAAATGCCCCGTGGGGTGTAAACTGGGTCATTAGCCAAAACATAGCACTTCGTTGCATACGACAACGCCTCGCTCGGATTGTTCTCATCTTCGAACAAAATTTTTGCCAGCACCCATCTTGTTCTGGCCAATGATCGTTCATCGCCGTCGGTGAACGTCAGGGCTTTGTTGGCTGTGACCAGGGCTTGGCCGGTTCGTTTCCGCAGCAGCTGGATTTCCGCCAGCAGCGAGAACAATTCTTGGCGGGGCGCGGTGGCCTGGTCTTGATTGTCATTCAGGCCTTCCGCCAAGTTAGCGAGCAAGTTTTCCGCTTCTTCCAGTTGTCCTTTGAGCATATACACCTGTGCCAGCCTAATTTTACTGCGGTAGCTCCAAATCGGTTCATGCTCATAACCGGCTAGGCGGCGCCAGATGGCTTCCGCCAGGCTCCAGTCGTTTTCCCGTTCACAAAGATCACCGGCCTTGAACAGGAAAGCTGGCGTCAGCACTTCGCGCATTTCTGCTTCCGGATAGGTAAGCAACTGGGCGACTATTTTCCGTGCCTGTTCTGAGTCGCCGCTTTCCAGCAGCACGCGCCCATAGAACGTCTGCAAATTACGGGTCTGGACGGGGGTCAAACTAGGGTGAGCCATGGCCCGGTTCAGCGTAGCCAAGGCCTTGTCCAAGTTGCCTTGATTGTAGTGGAACACCGCCAGGCTGTAGGCCAGGGTGCCATATTCATCCGGCGGACATTCCTGCATCAAATCTTCAGCATGCTTCTGAGCTACGGCAAAATTGCTGTTTTGCACGGCAATGCGCAGCAAATGACCGCGGGCGGCGCGGACAGCTTCGGCATCTGCGCCGAATTCATCCACGACCTGTTGCAAGTCAGTCTGTGCGGCCGCAAGGTTGCCTGCATGAATTTCGAATTCGCCGGCTCGCAGTCGGCATTTGGCCCGGTTTGGCAGACCGGGACGTGTGGACATCTGGCGGAGGATGGCGGCGCCCTCGGCCCATTTCATTCGCTTGGCCAAGACATCGATCAAGTGGTAGCCTGCCCGCTGGTAGTTCTCCAAATCATCGTTGAAGAAGGCCATGGCGGCTCTGAAAGCCTGTTCTGCTTCGTCCAGCTTGCCGCTGGCGTCAGCGGCTTCACCCTGGCAGATCAGCACATTGCCTTTTTCCGAGGCTTTTGGATAGTCAGCCAGGAAACTTTCAATGCTGACCAGCGCCGCCGCATGTTGCTTAGCCAGCAGCTGGCAGCGAATCGTCAGCAACCGGGCGTTGCGCCGGGTTGAGGTCGGGACAGCGGGATCAGCCCCGACCCGGACAAAAAATGGAATGGCTTCCTCGACCCGTTCCTTCACCATGAGGCAGTAGCCATGCAAGAAATCCATTTCAAAATCGCTTTCGGTGGGATATTTTTCCCGCCAATCCTGGAGCAATTCCAGGCAGCGGTCATGATTTCCGGCGTTAGCATGGAGCGTAATTCGGCATTTACGGGCGGTGCTGCCATAGATGCCATTGGGGAACTGCACGACATAGCGGTCAAACGCAGCGAGGGCCTTGTCATGCTGTTTGAGGCGCAGCCGGACATCGCCGAGGAGATACAACGTGTCGGCCAGCAGTTTCTCGGGGGTGGCGGCATGGTCAGCCAGGCGGGCGTAGCCAGCTTCTGCTTCCTCAAAGCGATTTTGTCGTTGGTGAACCCTGGCCAGTTCGAACTGGGCGTAGAAGCGGTACGGCCGGGCGTCCTGCAACGGCAGAGCGTCCAACTCACGGTACAAAGCCATCGCTTCTTCGGCATGGCCAGTCTGGGCGTAGCATTGCGCCAGGAAATATTTCGCCAATTCCTGGCGTTGCTGGTCGCGCGATTGCGTCAGCTGTTGGTAGCAGGCGGCCGCAGCGGCATAGTCGCCGGCGCCGAACAGCGTGTCAGCCTCCAGAAGCGTCAGCGTCGGCATTGCCTCATGCTGCGGCCATTGCTCGCGAAACCGCCGGATCGCGGTCAGCATCTCGGCGGTTTTATTTTGAGCGCGCAGGCACTCGATCAAATGATAGTTAGCGTTCGCCTCCAAGGCATGGCCGGGGAATTTTTCCAGGAACAGCCGAAACTGCGGTTCGGACAGGTCATAGAACTGGCGGCGCAGCAGGCCGAGAGCGTGCTTATACTGGATTTCCGGGTCGTTGATCTGCTCGACGGCGTGCTGGGCCTGAATCGGTACCAGAAGCAATCCCAGCAGAACTGCGAGGCAGGCCAGGCTGAATCCAAAGCGCTGTGACATGTGCATGCTGGCCATTGACACTCTCACAACTCATCCTCCGCTTTAATGGTAGCGAAGTTGACATGCCGGATGTCGACCTTGGTGCACAGATCAAGCACTTTGATGACATCCTTATGGCGGGTCTCCATGTCAGCACGGATGATGACCGGCTGGTCGATGAAAGTGTCAGCAACCTGCGCCAGCAGTGTTTCCAGATATTCAAGCGATTTTTCCAAGCTGTTGACGTAGATGCGCCCTTCGCTGTCAATATTGATAATCAGCTCGCCTTGCTGGCGTTCGGAGCGGATGCCGCTGTCCGCCGTGGGCACGGTAATGCCGAGTTTATTTTCCCATTGCGCAAAAATGGTCGCTATCATAAAATGAATCAGGAGGATGAAGATGATATCAATCATCGGCGCCATCTGAAAGCCTGGCGTAGTTTCATTGATTTTTTTCTTGAAATTCATCGCACGCCCCCTTGGTCAGCGGTTGTTGCGGGCATAAGAAGCGCTGTTTTTGGCCGGGGGCACCAGGTGGTAGAGGACAGTGCCGCAGGCGGTTTCCATGCGGCTGAGCAGCTTGAACAAGCGGCCGCGCAAGAGGTCATAGGACGCCATGGCAAAGATGCCGACGATCAGGCCGCCGAAGGTGGTGTACATGGCTTGGGCAACGCCGCTGGCCAAGGCATCTGCCTTGTTAATGAAATTCATGCCTGTCTCCAGGCCGGAGAAAGACACCATCATGCCCCAGACGGTGCCGAGCAGACCGACCATCGGCGAAATGACAGCGACGTCCATGAGATACTGCAAGCGCTGCCAGAGGAAGCCTGCCTGGCGGACGCCTTCGTCTTCCATGGCATCCTTGAT
This sequence comes from Lentisphaerota bacterium, assembly GCA_012799905.1. GTDB lineage: Bacteria > Verrucomicrobiota > Lentisphaeria > Oligosphaerales > Oligosphaeraceae > JAAZKI01. The sequence continues at coordinate 11,612 of JAAZKI010000601.1, forward strand.
CCGTTCATAGTCCAAGGGCTGGCCAGGGATGATCTGCTCCAGGGAGGCTTGGACGACTTTTGCCGCCGAAGAATTCGATTCCCGGCAAAGGTCGCGAAGCGTCTCCAAATCGCCATTTTCAGCCGCGTCCTGCGCTGCCATGATGAATTTTTTCGGAAACATGATACCGGCGCGCATGGTCAGCAGGTAGAAGAAGATAAGCGCGATGGCAATGAAGGACAGCCCAAGAATCCAGTTCATGATGAAGCCGCCGTCAACCATGATTTTACGGAAAGTGAGCGTGGGTACGGCGTCCTCAGCGTCTGTGGCGTCAGCAGCCTCCGAGGTCGATGCCTGAGCGTGGGTGGCAGCGGGCTTGGCTTCGGCCGGTTTCGCGGCAGCCGGTTTCGCGGCAGCCGGTTTTGCAGCAGCGGGCTTCACGGCGGCGGGTTTTGCAGCAGCGGGCTTCGTGGTGGCCGGTTTTGCGGCGGCTGGTTTCGCGGCGGCCGGTTCAGCAGCGGGCTTAGGCGCCGCAGGTTGGGCAAGAACAAGACTGGAGAATAGCGCCATGCTCATCAACACCGGGATAATCTTCTTGCTGCACATTACGTGTTTCCTTCTCTCGCTATCTGGACTGCAAACTGCTATGCTATTTATTCACATACTGTCTTTAACATAAACGATAATGACGACATCTCCATTGGGCGATTGGAAAAATTATCCAGCTGGGAGATTGCCGCTAGCAGGCGGGCCGTCATTTTAGGCTTCAAAATATCTGTACTGTATTCGCTGTTGAGCCGCCCTGCTCTGACAGCGTTATTGGGCGACGCTGTGTGAAATGCCTCGCCTGTTCCTGCTTGACATTTATTATGGGGAAAAGTTCCTGGCCCCGCCGCATCAGCGCCGCTGTTCAGCCAGCCAGACGTTGCTGACAGCAGCGGGAAAAGACGCAGTGTCCGGAACCGTTGACGTTATAGTTAACTTATTGTTAAATCATTTTTTAGACAGTCGAGCCGCCACTTCGCGTTCATACGCGTCAAAGTCCGAGATGGTGGTTTGGGCGACGCCGGTGCGGACGGCGGCTTCCGCCACCCGCCGGGCCACGTGCGGAACCACCCGCGGATCAAACGGCTTGGGAATGACGTAATTGGCCTTCAAGGGGCATTTGCCTTCGAACATCCCGGTCGCTGCATCAGCCGGGTACGCTGTTTGCAGCATGGCCTTGACTTCCGCTGGAATTTCGGCCAGCGCCACTTCGGCCAGGGCTTGCGAGGCTGCCAATTTCATATCCTCAGTGATGTCACGGGCCCGGGCATCCAGCGCGCCGCGGAAAATACCTGGGAAGCCGAGGACATTGTTGATTTGATTCGGGAAGTCCGTGCGGCCGGTGCCGACCACGAAAGCGCCGGCTTCCAGGGCGTCGCTGGGATAGATTTCCGGTATCGGATTAGCCATAGCCAAGACAATGCTGCGCGGCGCCATGCTTTTGACCATCTCTTTAGTCACACATTCGCCGACAGAGCAGCCCAGGAACATGTCAGCGCCGACCATGGCTTCGGCCAGAGTTCGACAGGGGCGCGTCGTGGCCAGACGTTCCTTGGCGGCGTTCATGCCCTCACGACGTCCCTGGTAGATGACGCCTTTGCTGTCGCAAATCACAACGTTTTCCCGGCGGACACCGGCGGAAATATAAAATTCTGCGCAAGCAATACCAGCGGCGCCAGCGCCATTGACCACGACGCGGATATTTTCCAAGGCGCGGTCAGTGATTTTGGCGGCATTCAATAAAGCGGCCAAGGAGATAATCGCGGTGCCATGCTGGTCGTCATGAAAAACGGGAATACCCATGCGCTGCTTGAGAACAGACTCCACCTTAAAGCAGGCTGGCGCCGCAATGTCTTCCAGGTTGATGCCGCCGAACGTGGGTTCGAGGGCCGCCGTCCATTCAATCAACTTGTCGGCGTCGGTATGGCCATCCGGCCCAAAGACATTCTGTACGCAAAGCGGGACTGCATCAATGTCAGCAAAACGCTTGAACAAGACTGCTTTGCCTTCCATGACCGGCATGCCTGCGGCCGGGCCGATGTTACCCAGGCCAAGAACTGCCGTGCCGTCGCTGACTACCGCGACCAGATTGCCTTTGCTGGTGTAGTCGTACACCGAGGACGGGACGTCCTTGATGGCCAGGCAGGGATGCGCCACGCCGGGAGTGTAAGCGAGGGACAAATCGTCCTGGGTATCACAGGGCTTGCTCGCCACCACGCTGATTTTGCCGGCGCAGGGCTTCTTGTGATAAAACAAACTCTTTTCCTGCAGATTGTCTTTGTTGCTCATGGCCTTGCCCCCTGAAACTGAAAAAATTGCTGTTTGTCCGAATGTTCGGAAGAAGTATATAAGGCATAATATACCGCATCAGCCACCGCTTGCCTGACAGCAGGCTGTGAAAAAAACGACAATTCAACGTAACCGATCACCGATTGACAACTATGCCGTAGAGTACCACCCCTCTCGTCTTATCTCATTCAGGTTCTCACAAGTCATCGGGTCGCATCCGGGCGCCATTCCTGGAGATGGAAAGCATCATGCCAGCGTGCAAACAGAATCCTACTCACGCACAAAATCACTATGATTCTGCCGAAAACCGCTTGAAAAAGGGCGTGCAATAGCCTATTTTTTCTGCGGGTGTAGAAATCAAACCCCACCCACCCAAAGGGGGGCCACCCTCCCAAATTCTGTCACGCGCGCGGGGGCGACGATTTATGGGTACCCCTCCGGCCTCCAAATATTATATGTCTCCCCCAGGGCTGCGCGTCCCCTGGCGGGGCCGCTTTCCCTGGGCTTTTATGTTGATTGCCCTTTGGGCCTTTTGCCGCTGCGCGGCTGTGGACATGGTAATACTATCAGCCAGAATCTTGTTTTTTGTGAAAGTTTTCCAGAAAAACCAATCTTCAAGTCAAGAAAAACCAATCTTCAAGTCATTGGTATACAATCCGTAACAACAAATCTGCGCAAAGTGCCGACGA
>JAAZKI010000438.1 GCA_012799905.1 Lentisphaerota bacterium
CGATCAGCCGGGAACATCTTGACTTGGAGAACTGGGGTCTTAGCTCTGAGGTTTACCGCGGTTTGCTGGCAGGCGGCGTGCAGTATGATTGTCATCTGGATTTCCGTCATGTCAGCGAGGAGAGCGACGTTGCGGCTTGGCGAAATTTGGCTGCGGAATTGCACGGCTATGATGGGGTCGTTTTTATTGGCCAGCAATTGTCTGGCCTGCAACAGTTGTTGACGCACTGCCTGCCGGTTTTCCAGGGTGAACTGGTGCTCCCAGGCGTGATGTCGCGTTTATTAGCCTGGCAGGCAGGAGGACTGTGGCAGCAGCCTTGCGCCGGCTCGAACAGCACAACAGCTAAGGAACCGTGCAAAAATTAAGTGTGTATTTCAGGTTTCCTTGGCTGCTTTGCCCCTGTTCTGTCAGTCGCGTATGTGCATACGCTCCTTCCAGAAGTAAGAGAAAAACAACTCAAAATAATTCCAGAACTGTTGTCTTGATTTTGGCGCGGCTCCAAAGGCAGTAGGTGACTAATGGCGGAAATAAGGGAAAATTGTTACATGAAAAAAAATATTCTTTGCCTAATTTTATCTGGTTTGACACTTTGTTGTTTTGCAGCTGGCAAGAGCCTGCTCTTTGAAGCCAATTTTGACAATCTCAGCCTGAATGCCAATCATTTCAGCGCTGGGGACGGCAAGTGCCTGAGCTTTGCCAATCCAGACCTGCAACTGCGTATGTACCCTGGGCTGAACAATAAAGGCAATTCCGTCGTGCTTGACGGAACGGAATTCTGCGAATATGCAGCCCCAGGCAACTTTGACGCTTCCCAGGGCACGATCGCCATCTGGGTAGCTCCAATCAACTGGAAGCCCAGCGAAAAAACCTACCAGCTCTTCTTTGACACATGCTTTAAGAAAACTCGTTTCATTGTCTACAAGAATAATTTCAGCAACTGCTTCTATTTTCTTATTCAGTATCGAGAGGCGAAAGGCACCAAGAAAAGCTTCGCGGTCAGCAGTTTTATTCCTGATGTAGAATGGCCTGCCGGAAAATGGCATAAATTCGATGCAACCTGGGACAGCTCCTGCATGAAACTCTATGTAGATGGAATCCAGGTTAAAGATCACGCCTGGCATAAGGCTACTTTCGTTTTCCCGGAAACAATGAATTTTCCACAGCCGGAAGCAGGGGATACATTCTGCATTGGAGCCCACAAAAAGCTTTGGAATTCCAGCCATGTGAAGCCGTCGGGCAAGACTGCCTTTGACGGCCTGCGTATCTACAACCGGCCGCTTTCAGCCGATGAAATCCGGGAGAACTACAACCAGAGCGTGCCCTCAACCTTTGGCTCAAATCGCGAGCCGAACCTGCTTACTGTGCCATTGATTGATACGATGCCCAATCTTGACGGCAATATTGAACCTGCGGAATGGAGCGACGCCACCGTAGTGCCAGTCAATGAAATCATGGAAAACAGCAACATAAAGCAGGCTCTTGCTGATGTGAAAGCCTATTTGAAATACAATGGCAAAACCTTGTATCTTGCCATGCACTCCGATTACAAGCCACGCAAGCCTGCAATTCTGGAAGACGACGGCCGGGTCTGGAGAGATGACTGCTTTGAATTGCATCTTCGCCAGAAGGATAAGTTCCACTACCATTTCATCTTCAATGCTATAGGAAAAATCTATGATGCCAAGGATAACGTCGTCGGCTGGAATGCAGGCGCCAGGGTAGTTGCCAGGCAAGGAGATTTTGGCTGGTGCTTTGAAGCTGCTTTGCCACTGGAACAGATGCCGGAAATAAAGCCGGGCGAAACCATTGAAGGTGGGCTTTTCCATGCCGTTGTTGCTACCAGCACCTGCTACCAAGGCTGGTACGACAGAGGAAAACCTATGTTTGCCGACAACTTGGCAAAAATACGCTTTGGAACTGACGATACTGCTTTCAACTTGGAATATCCCGGGGACATGAAA
>JAAZKI010000149.1 GCA_012799905.1 Lentisphaerota bacterium
AACCAGTAGTTGGAAAATTCGCATTGGTTAATGAAGAACTGCGCCAGGGACACCGGGTTGTACACTGTCTCTGACTTTCCATGAAAACGGTACCCGTCATACCATGCCTTGATTTCAGCCAGGAGCTGTTCGCGCGGGATGTTCAGTTTATCCACGGCGTCATCCAGGCGCTTGGCAAAGCATTCCTCGAATTCCTCCTGCGTGTAGCCGAGCATGGTGGCGTAGTCGGCATGCATCGTGATGTCAGTCAGGTTGTTGAGGTCGGAAAAAGCGGATGCGAGCGAAAACTTGGTGACGCCAGTGACAAACACAAACCGCTCAAGGCTTTCGCATTTTTTGATCGTGGAGTAAAATCCCTTGAGGACATCCCGGCATGCCGCAGCTTCCGGAGTCGCCAGCGCATTCAAAATCGGCTTGTCATATTCATCAAGAAGGATGACGACCGGGGAATCTTTCGCGTTCGCGACCGCCCGAATAAGAGATTCGAATGAGACAGCCAGTTCATCCTCATGGATGTTAACCGAAACCTGGTGCTCAGAAGCCGCCTCGGCCAAAACTCGGGCAAAATATTTACGCAGCGCCTGTGGCGTCCTGGCATCGCAGTTCGCCATGTCCAGATGGATAACCGGGTATTCTTTCCAGTCGTATTTCTTTTTGCTGATGGCAAGGCCCTTGAAGAGGTCTCTCTTCCCCTGGAATACTGCCTTGAGGGTGGAGATGGTCAGCGACTTTCCAAAGCGGCGCGGACGGGACATGAAAAAAGACGCAGGCGCTTCAGAAATCAATTTCCAGATGTATTCTGTTTTATCAACATATAGGAAATCATTGCAAATGAGTTTCTCAAATGTATAGACGCTGCTGGTTAGTTTTTGCATGGCTGAATCCCCCAATTCATTGTGATACACCAACAAGCATACTGTAATATAGAAAAGAAAACATGTCAACCGAGTCGCGCCGTAAGCCGTGTAGCGAGGGGCTACATACGCCCTGTCTACGACAGCCTGGATTTGAAGTCCTGGTAGGAGAACTGTCGCACCAGGTGAAAGTCGCTGTTTTCCTCGTCCCAGGTCGCGATGGAAGGCAGTGCCAGCCCATTGAAGGTGGTGGTTTTGACCATTGAGTAGATGGCCATGTCCAAAAGTTCAATGCGGTCGCCGACTTGCAATGGTCGGTCAAACGAGTAGTCGCCGATGATATCTCCGGCCAGGCAGGAATGACCGGCCAGGCGGTAGGTGAACGGCTTTTCGCCGGGCTGCGCGGCGCCGACCACTTCGGGCCGGTACGGCATTTCAAGGACGTCTGGCATGTGCGCGGCGGCCGAGGCGTCGAGAATGGCAATCGGCCCGTCGTTGTCGACTATGTCCAGTACGGTCGCAATCAGGCTCCCGGCATTCAGGGCAACTGCCTCGCCGGGTTCGAGGTAGATGGTCTCAATACCATGGCGCTGCCGGAAATCATTGATTAGCCGGCAGAGCAAATCGACGTTGTAGCCGGGCCGCGTGATGTGATGGCCGCCGCCGAAGTTGACCCAGGACATCCCGGGCAGGAATTCGGCGAAACGCTCTTCAAAGGCCGCCAGGGTGCGTTCCAATGCCTCGGCGCCCTGCTGGCACAAGGTATGGAAATGCAGTCCGCTGACGCCGTCCAGGCTTTGACCGGCAAAAGCCTGGCGGCGGATGCCGAGGCGCGAACGCGGCGCGCAGGGCGAATAGATTTCGGCCACGGCCTCGGAGTGCTCCGGGTTGACGCGCAGTCCGCAGGAGATTCCGGCAGCGGCGCATTGGCCGCGATATCGGCGCCATTGCGCAAAGGAGTTGAACACGATGTGGTCGGCCAAGGTCAGCAGTTCGGCCACATCGCGGTCAGAAAAGGCAGCGGCAAAGGCATGCACTTCGCGGCCGAATTCTTCGCGGCCCAGGCGTGCTTCATGCGGCGAGGAAGCGCAGACGCCATGCAGAGTCTGGCGCAGCAGCGGATACACTGAAAACATGGAGAATGCCTTCTGCGCCAGCAAGATACGTGCGCCGCTGCGCTGGATGACCTCGTCCAGAATGCGCAAGTTTGAGCGCAGGCGGCCGAGGTCAACGACAAAGCACGGCGTTTCGATTCGGGCCAGGTCTAGGCCGTTCAGTCCTTGCATTACAAGAATACTTCCGTCCAGGGCAGGCCATACTGGTTGAGTTTTTCCATGAACGGCTCGGGATCGAATTGCTCCATGTTGAACACGCCTTTGCCTTTCCAGGTTCCGGTGGCGATCATCATGGCGCCGATCATGGCGGGTACGCCGGTCGTGTAGGAGATCGCCTGCGACTGCACCTCGCGGTAGCACTCCTCATGGTCGCAGATATTGTAGATGTAGTATTCCCGCGGCTTGCCGTCTTTCGTGCCTTTGATATGGCAGCCGATGCAGGTCTTGCCCTTGGTCAGCGGCCCCAGCGACGCCGGGTCCGGCAGCAGAGCCTTCAGGAATTGCAGCGGGATGATCTCCTGGCCGTTGTACATAACCGGGTCAATCCGGGTCATGCCGACGTTCTGGAGGACCTCCAGGTGCTTCAGATAATTGTCAGAGAAGGTCATCCAGAATCTCGCCTGCTTCAGGCCGTGCGGCTCCAGGAAGCGCACCAGCGACTCCAGCTCCTCGTGCCAAAGCAGATAGATTTTCTTGGGTCCGATGCCTTCTGGGAAGTCATACACGCGGCTGATTTCCATCGGCTTGGTTTCTATGAAGGCGCCATCGCGGTAGTATTTGCCGTTGGCGGTCACTTCGCGGATATTGATTTCCGGGTTGAAGTTGGTGGCGAAGGGCTGACCATGATCGCCTGCGTTGGCGTCAATGATGTCAAGCTCCTCAATAGTGTCAAAATGCTTCTTTTTAGCCCAGGCGGTGAAGACGTTGGTCACGCCCGGATCAAAGCCGCTGCCCAGCAGCGCCATGATTCCGCGCTCCTTGAAACGGTCGTGATAGGCCCACTGCCAGCTGTATTCGAAATGCGCCTCATCTGGCGGCTCGTAATTGGCGGTGTCAAGGTAGTGGACGCCGGTTTCCAGGCAGGCGTCCATGATATGCAGGTCTTGGTAGGGCAGCGCGACGTTGATGACGACGTCCGGCTTAACAGAGCGGATCAGGGCGACCAGCTCCGGGACGTTGTCCGCGTCTACCTGCGCGGTTTGAATTGGCCGTGACAACTGAGCCGCGATTTTGCGGCATTTTGATTCAGTCCGGCTGGCCAGGCAGATATCGCTGAAGACATCCTTTGCCTGGACGCATTTATGGGCTACGACCTGGCCGACTCCGCCGGCTCCGATGATCAGTACTCTTGCCATGATGTGCTCCTCATTGGGTTTGGTTCAACGTTCAAAATACGTGTAGCCGTTGATGCCATTGTCAAAGGCGTCCATGATCGCCTTGCGCTCCGTCGGCGTGATCAGTTTCTCGCGCACCGCGAGTTCTGCACGCTGCTTGAAGCTGTCACGCAGCGCCGCCGGATTGTACTCCACGTACGACAGCACGTCAGCGACCGAGTCGCCTTCCAGCTCCTGGACGATTTCGTAGTGGCGGTCGTTGGTGAGGTTGATGCTGACGACATTGGTGTCGCCCAGGAGATTATGCAGGTCACCGAGCGTCTCCTGGTAGGCGCCAACCAGGAAGACCGCCAGGTAGTACTCCTCGTTCTCGCGCAGTTCGTGCAACGGCAGCGTATGGCGCTCGTCATGCAAGTCGACGAATTGCTCGATTTTGCCGTCACAGTCGCAGGTGATGTCCGAGATAATGGCATTTCTGGACGGCCGTTCATTCAGGCGATGAATCGGCATGATCGGGAAAATCTGCTTGATCGCCCAGGAGTCCGGCAGCGACTGGAAGATGCTCAGGTTGCCGTAGTAGATGTCAGCCAAGGCCTTGTCCAGTCCTTCGAATTCATCTGGGACGTACTTGAGCCGTTTGACTTCTTTGTTGAGCGATACCATGATATGCCAGAAGATGCTCTCGGCCAGGCCGCGCTCACGCAACGAAATCCGGCCGTTTTTGAACAGTATCCGCAAATCGTCCCGATAATAGATCGCGTCATGGAAATTTTCTTGCAGATTTTTTGCGTTCATGGTCTTCAGGATGCTCATCAAGTCCTTGGTCAATTCATTGCTGTCCTCGGGCACAGCGTCAGGAATTGAGGATGGCTCAAAGCGGGTGACGTCAAGGATGTTGAACAGCAGGATAGACGAATAGGCGATGGTGGCGCGGCCTGATTCGGTGATGATGGTCGGATGGGCGATGTTTTTGCTGTCGAGCGTCTCCGCGACTGCTTCTACAATGTCGATGCAGTATTCATCGATGGTGTAGTTGCGGCTGTGATGGTAGTTGGTATGAGAGCCGTCGTAGTCTACTGCAAGGCCGCCGCCGAGGTCGAGGAAGCCCATGGCAGCGCCTTCTTCAACCAGGCCGACATAGACCCGGCTGGCTTCCTGGACACCGGCCCGGATATCGCGGATATTCGGAATCTGGGAGCCGATGTGATAATGCAGCAGGCGCAGGCAGTCGAGCATGTCTTCCTTGCGCAGGAGGTCGACCATGTCAATCAGCTCCGAGGTGTTGAGTCCGAAGACGCTGCGGTCGCCGCCGGATTCAGTCCATTGTCCGCTGGCGCGAGTGGAGAGTTTCATGCGGATGCCGATCAGAGGCTTGATGCCCAAGGCTCGGCTGCGCTCAATGATCAGTTCCATTTCGCTGGGCATTTCCACGACGATGAAGCACTGGTAACCGAGGCGGCAGGCATACAGGGCCAGGTCAATGAATTCTTCATCCTTGTAGCCATTGCAGACCAGGCAGGCTTCGCGGTCCTGGAGGGTTCCGAGGGCCGCAATCAATTCGGCCTTGCTGCCGGCTTCCAGGCCGTGATGATACTCCTCGCCAAAACGGCAGATTTCTTCGATGATCTGCTGCTGCTGATTGACCTTGATCGGAAAAACGCCCTTGTACACGCCTTGGTATTTCGCCTGCTTGATGGCTTTGCGAAAACTGGTGTGCAGCAGTTTGATGCGAGCGTCAAGGATGTTGCTGACCCGCAGCAACACCGGCATGTTCATGCCGCGGTCTTTGATGCCGTTGACCACATCCAGCAGGGGAACGCCGGAATTAAGGTCGCCGGGCGTAGCCAATATCTCCAGCTCGCCGTTGCTATTGATGGCAAAATAATTACAGCCCCAGTTCGGGACGCCGTAGATGTCAGACGAATCATCGATCGACCAATGCTCAAAAGCCTGTTTCTTGATTTTCATTTCACCTATGCAAAGACAGTGAGGCCGGGAGCGGCCTTTGGGTGGTGGTTATTTATGGCGGTTAGCCATGGCGATTGTGGTGGGGCTCCATGACCGGATGCTGGTTAACATCAGCCCGCTTTTCCGTTGCCATGGCAAGTATAATGCTATAATCCCTGTGCCAAGCAATTACAACTGCCGCTACAGGTTTTCCAGGCGCGCTCCAAGGGGCGAGGGGCTTTGTTTAGGGGCGAGG
>JAAZKI010000073.1 GCA_012799905.1 Lentisphaerota bacterium
CTGGTGGCCGAAGCCGCTGGCCAAGGCGCTAAGATCATCTGCACCCAGGAACTCTTCCTGCATCCGTATTTCTGCCGAATCCAGGACCCGGATTTTTTCGCATTGGCGGAAACTATCCCTGGCCCGACTACGCGCCATTATGGCGAATTGGCGCATCGACTGGGGGTTGTCATCATCCTCTCCCTGTTCGAGCACCGCGCCCCGGGACTGGCTCATAACACGGCTGTCGTCATCGATGCCGACGGCCGCATCGTCGGCAAATACCGCAAGATGCACATCCCGCAGGACCCCGGCTTTGAGGAGAAATTTTATTTTACGCCAGGCGACCTCGGCTTTCAGGCGTGTGACACTGCCTTTGGCCGGATTGGCGTCATCATCTGCTGGGACCAGTGGTTCCCGGAATCGGCTCGCCTGACCGCCCTGCAAGGCGCTGGCGTGATTTTCTGCCCGACCGCAATCGGCGGCCTGGCCTCAGAGGGACCGGAATTGGCGGCGCTTCAGCGTGAAGCCTGGCTCAATGTCCAACGCGGCCATGCCGTGGCTAACGGCTGCTTTTATGCGGCGGTCAACCGCGTCGGCAAGGAAAGCGAGACGCATTTCTGGGGATCGTCTTTTGTCTGCGACTTCTACGGCCGCAGTTTGGTCGAGGCTGACGACAAGCCTGCCATCCTCTATGCTGACTGCGACTGGCGGCAGCTTGAAGAGCATCGTCGCATGTGGCCGTTTTTCCGCGACCGCCGATTGGACGCTTACAGCAAAATTACCAAGCGCTTTGACGATTGAGGAGCTTGTCTAATATGCTATCACTCACCCCGCAGGAACAGGGGTTCGTGTTCCCGGCCGAATGGGAACGCCAGGAATCCGTGCTTTTGTCCTGCCCGCTTAATCTACACACCTGGCCAGACAACCGCGCGGCCATGGAAAAGGCGTATGCTGCCTTTGCAGCGGCTATCTCCAAGTACGAAAATGTGCGCCTGCTTTGTATCGCCTCAGTCCAGGCGTGTTGGCAGGAGCGGCTGGCTGACGCCGGCGCAGTCATGGAGCGTGTCATCATGCACGACCTTGCCACGGACGACGCCTGGTGCCGCGACCACGGGCCGATTGTACTGAAGCATCGGCAGACGTCGCAGCGGGCCGCTGTCTCTTTCCACTACAATGCCTGGGGCGGCAAATTTCCGCCTTGGGAACAGGACGATCTGGTTGCTGGGCGCATGGCGGTCGAGCTGGGGCTGCCGTGTTTCCAGGCTCCGCTGGTCGGCGAGGGCGGCGCTTTTGAAACTAATGGCGCGGGAATGCTCCTCACCACCGAATCGGTCATGCTCAATCCCAACCGCAATCCTGGCCGAGACAAGGCAGAGGTGGAACAGACTCTGCGTCGATATCTGGGCGTTGAACAGATTGGCTGGCTGCCAAGCGGACTGTGCGGCGATGACACGGACGGACATATCGACACCCTGACCAGGTTCTTCCGAAAAGACGCCGTGTTGACGTTGGTTGACGATGACCCGTTATCGCCCAATTACGCTGTCTTGCAGCGCAATCTCGCCTTGCTTCAGAAGATGCGTGGCGTGGACGGACGCCGCCTGGATGTGGTTCCCCTGCCCTGCCCGCAGCCGATCCGCCCAGTAGGCTGGCGTGAGGAAATTCTGCCAGCCAGCTACGCGAATTTCCTGATCATCAATGGCGCAGTGCTGGCGCCGACCTACCGCCAGGACAGTAGCGATAGCCAGGCTCTCGATATTCTCGGCCAAGCCTTCCCTGATCGTGATATCGTTCCCATTGATTGCTTTGATATTGTCCTCGAAGGCGGCGCTCTGCATTGCTTGAGCCAGCAGGTGCCAGAAGAATAGGGGCGAGGGGCGAGGGGCGAGGGGCGAGAGCCTATTCTTTCAGGCCGTCGGCTTACGCCTCTTCGATTTTCCACTCGGATATCTGTCTTGAAGCCGCGTCAAAATTCGCGCCGATGAGGACGATTTTCTTGCCGGCGTGCTGATATTTCTGATAATATTCCTTTTCGCGGATTTGCGCCAGCGCTGCCTCGGCGTTCTGATTCATCTTGAATTCAAAGATGTAGATGCAGTCCCCTTCCCGGATCACGGCGTCGATTCGCCC
>JAAZKI010000331.1 GCA_012799905.1 Lentisphaerota bacterium
GGTGAATTCATTCCAGCCCTTGCCGCCGCTGAAAAGTTGCGACTGGTACTCAGTCACGCCCTCGTCCATCCTCGTCACGCCAGCTGACTTTTGCTTGCCCGGTGCGCCGACATACAGATCAAAGCCGCTTTTTCCGGTCGGCGCCATGTGGAACATGCCGTCGCTCTTGGAGGTCAAGACGACCTTGACGAGAATTCGCGAGCTGGTGCTGCGGAAAGCGACGTTGCCGCCAGCTGTGTTATTGGCCAGGCTGTTGACGGCTGACGGCAGCGGGTGCGAGGGGTTGACTGGCAGTCGCCGGAAGACCTTGTCCTGCGCAAACCAAGGGAATCCGCTGAGCCGGAAGGGAGGCTGGCCTGGGTCATACCAGGCAATGCCCTCCTCGACGATTTCAGGGATCGCCATATTTGCATCCAACCGCCAGCCGCTGTCATCAGCGCCAGCTGCCAGCGACGCCCCGCTGGCCGCCAGCAGGGAAATCAACACTACTCTGCCAATCACCGTCAAACCTCCTGTTACGTTAAACAACCGCCGCTTCTGACCAGGTCAGCCCCTCGACGCCCTACTGCGACGACACCAGCAAAAACACCTGCGCCACCTTCATCGGAAGCACCCCATTGGCTCACTCCTGCGGCTTGGCATACACCAGATCAATGACCAGCATCCCGGGAGTTCGGGCATGAATCTCAATCTCCGCCATCCCAGTGGCGTCAGACCAGGGAAGAATTAACTCAGAACGGGGAGTAATTCGATGCGCGATCACAACTGAACAACGACGGTGGTCGTAATGGGCTATCCAACGGTATCCTGATGTCATGTCTTCCTCAACCTGAAACGACATGCTCTGGCCAGAGCGAAGAATGACGCGCAACTCGCGGGGAAGCGACCTCACTGTAAACTGTGAACGGTCATACAGATAATCCCAATGCTGAAAAATATGACTCTGACGCGGCGCCGGCGGCAGTCGATGAAAATCACCGGGACGGCGCCCTACATGCCAACCATAACCCCAGTGATGCTCGCTAAGACGGCTCCGGACAAGACCGCTTGCGCCGAGATTATCGCCCTGCGGTTGGCTGGGGTCCAGTCGAACGACGGACGCACCTTGGGCAGCAGGTATGCGACCAGCCCCGGAAGGTGAAGCCATGCGCGGCCCCGGCGAAGAGGGCGTTGCCGACGACGGCTGCGGACGTGGCTGGAGCTGCTGGCGCTGCGGCTGCGGCTGTGGGCGCTGGAGCTGCGGCTGCGGGCGCTGGAACTGCTGGCGTTGCGGCTGCGGCTGTGGGCGCTGGAACTGCTGACGCTGCGGCTGTTGACGCTGGAGCTGCTGGCGTTGCGGCTGTGGCTGCGGGCGCTGGAACTGCTGGCGTTGCGGCTGCGGCTGCGGGCGCTGCGGCGTTAGCTGCCGCAGAGGCGATGGTGACTCTGGGCGCAGCAACGGCCGCACCGGGCACGGCAACGGCTGACGCTGGCGTTGCGGCTGCTGTGAGCGGTTTTGGGCGAGTCCTCGTGCAATGGCCGGCACGCATGGCGCAGCGTCAGCAGCGATAACCGGCAGACTGCTGCTGGACAACACAACCGTGGACAGAGCAGCTAAAAACACCCTGCATACCTTCATTCTGACTCCCATTCCATTTTGCCGACCTAGCCCTCGGAACCGGCGGCATCATCGCAACGCCAATCGTCAGCACAGTAATCCGGCAACATTGAAAAGCAAGGCTGTGACAGCGCATTTGGCGCAGAACTGCTCATTTGCCGAGTTCCAGCCAATAATTTCGCTTTTCATTCTTGCCATTTCAATAGATTAGGTTATTATATTTTGGGAATATATGTCATTTCTGTCATGGTGGCAGACATCAATCGGCCTGCCGCGCCTCGCCCCCACCCCCTTCTATCTGCAAGGAGAAAAGCTATGCTCAACATTCTGGAAAAAACGTTTCTTTTCGGTCTGGGCACTCTCGCCATCACCAAGAACAAGGCTGAGGCGTTTGTCAGGGAAGCCTCCAAGGAGGCCAATCTGAGCCCGGAAGAAGGCAATCAACTTTTGAACGTCATCTTGGAAGAAGGCAAAAACGCCAAGGCGAATCTTAACGCCGCCGTCGAAGAAGTCATCGCCTCCCGCGGCCAGTCTCTGATTCCCGGCTACAAGTCTATCAGCAGCCTGGAAAAAAGAATCGCCGATCTGGAAGACCGCCTCGCCAAACTGGAACCTGCTGCCAAGACCGAGTAACATCTGCGCACGCAGTGCGACGGCCGGCCCGCTTCTTGGAGTGCAACATACCCTCTATGCGTGACTTCGATCCCATCGCCGAACAGGCATTTTTTGACCTCTTCAAAGACTATTTCGACGCTGAAAAAGACGCCGGCAAGCAGCACAACCAGGCCAATTATTCTCTGGCCCGAATGGAGCCGCTCGCTCGACTGGCCGGAGAACCCGAAAAGAATTTCCCAATCATCCACGTCGCCGGCACCAAAGGCAAAGGCTCAACCTGCCATTTCATCGCTGCCTTGCTGACCAGCGCCGGCATGCGCACCGGCCTTTTTACCAGCCCACACCTCAGCACTGTCCGAGAACGATTCCAAATCGACAACGCACTGCTCCCCCTTCCCCTCCTCACAAGACACGCCGTCGACTACCTCGCCCTTATCAAGCAAAACGACCTCAAGCCAAGTCTGTTCGAAATCTTCACCGTCCTGGCATTGAAAATCTTTGCCGAGGCCAAGGTCGACGTCGTCATCCTGGAGACCGGCATTGGCGGTCGGTTGGACGCCACCAACTACGTCGCCCAGCCCCGCTGCACTGTCATCACCCCTGTCAGTTTCGATCACGTCGCCCTGCTGGGCAACACCATTGCCGCCATCGCCGCGGAAAAAGCCGGCATTCTGAAACCCGGAGTGCCCCTTGTGCTGGCCAAGCAGCCCTTTCCCGAGGCCGAGGCCGTCATTCGCCAGCAGGCCGAGAAACTCAACTGCCCCGTACACTGCCCAAGCCCTGGCCAGGGCGCTGACTTCCTCCCCAGCGCCTATCCACCTTTTCTGCGGGACAACTTTGCTGTCGCGATGACCGCTGTAATGGTGTTCGGCGCAAAGCCAGACCAGCACACCTTCCGCCTGCCGACTCTCCGGGCTCGTTGCGAAGTCATCTCAGAGACGCCGCTCGTCATCCTGGACGCCGCCCACAATGCTGACTCCGCCGCAAAACTCGTCCAAAGCCTCTGCTGTCTGCGGCCAAATACGGCTTGGACGGTCGTCCTCGGCATCGTCAAAGGCAAAGACGTTGACGGCATTGTCAAAGCCCTGGCTCAACTGCCGGGTGCTTCCTTCATTTTGACCAACCCGGAGACAGGGAAAGGCTCCGCCCTCCCGGAACTGACCGCCGCTGCCCGCGAACACCACCTTCAGGTCGACGCCATCATCCCTCAACTGACCGCCAAAAGCCAACTGCCGGCCGACCGTCCACTCCTGTTCACTGGCTCGTTCTTTACCGCCTTGCTCGGGGAAAAACTCTTCCCGGCTTCAACCCCTCAATTATCTAAAACGGATTGACATTCTATCATGAAAGCTTTGCAAGCTCTGACCGAACGCCGCACCATCCGGCTATTCCAACAGCGTCCTGTTGCTGACGCTGATCTCGCCACTGTCATCAACGCTGCCAGGGTGACCTCCTGCGCGTCCAACCTGCAACCCCTGCGCTATATCGCCATCAGGACGCAGCCGCTCGTGGACCAGGTTCTTGCTGAAACTGCCTGGGCAGCGCTTGTCGCTCCGAAACGCACGCCTGTTCCCGGGAAAACTGCTCCAGCCGCCTTCATCGCCGTCATTGCCCCGGCTGATGCCAAGCCGATTACCTATGCTGACGCCGGAGCTGCCATCCAAAGCATGCAGACTGCTGCCTGGACGCTTGGCCTCGGGTGCTGCTGGATCGGCTCACTTAAACGCGAAAACCTGCAAAAGCTTCTCAACCTGACGCCCGAGAAGCAGACGCTCTTCCTCCTGGCTATCGGCTATCCTGCCGAGCAACCTGTCAGCGAAGACGTCGCTGGAGACGCCTCTATAGCCTACTATTTGGACGACGCCAACCGTCTCCACGTGCCAAAAATCCGCCTCGAAGACCTCGTCGATTGGAGATAAAATAACAATTTCCCGCCCCTTTGCCCCTAACGAATGATGAATTATGAATTATGAATTATGAATTATGAATTATGAATTATGAATTATGAAATGCGCCTCAGCATCCAACATTCAACATTCAGCATTCAACATTCAGCA
>JAAZKI010000154.1 GCA_012799905.1 Lentisphaerota bacterium
AATGAGACGGACTTCAGCACTGGAGGCGGCCGTTACCTGGGCACGTTGTTCAGCGCTTTTCTCGACTATGAGCTGCTTGATAATCTCGCCTTGTCGGCTGAAGCGGCGCATTTCAAGGCCGGAGATTATTATGTCAATGGCCAGGATAGCGTTTGGGCTCGGCTCCAGGCGACGCTGACGTTCTGAGTGCAAGTTCTCCAGGGCAGGTGTTGCGACGCGGCCAAATCCCGCGAAGCAACACGCTCAAAATCACCGGGGCTTTTCGGCATTTTGGGCTGCGATAGCCTGTTCGATAGTCTTGGCAGCGATGCTGGCTCGCGCGTAGAAGTCGTGGCTGTCAGCGTAAGCACGGGCGTTTTCGGCGCAAGCGCATCGGCGTTGGGGGTCTGCCAGCAACGACGCGAGCTGCTGGTTGAGTTCTTGCTGCTGGAAAGGCTCGCTCAAGACGGCGCCGGCGTCGGCATTGTCAACGTGTTCGGCGTAGCCGCAGACGCCGCTGGTAATCACGGGTAAGCCAGCTGCGAGGGCCTCGACCAGGACAGCGCCAGCAGATTCCCGCCTGGCAGGATGAATCATAATATCGGCGGCAGCGAGGATGGCAGGGACGTCATTGCGAGCGCCGCAAAAGGTCACGAGAGAGGCGATGTCGAGATTCCGAGCCAGACGCTGCATGCTTTCAGGATGTTTTTCGGCGCCGATGAGCCACAGGCGGGGACGGGGGGAACCGTCGGTCAGGGCGGCAAGTGCATGCAGGCTGCGGTCAACGCCTTTAGTATGGTAACTGGAGGCGACCTGCACCAGGACGAGGTCGTTTTCTCCGGCGCCCAGCTCTTGTCTCAGCGCTTTGCGTTTGCTCCGCAGAGTGTCGAGATCGCGGAATGCATCAGGCACCAGCGGCGGCAGGCGGGAGAAGCGCTCAGGGGCGCAGCCGTAATAGTGTTGGAAGTCTTTTTCCTGGCGCTGAGTGAGGGTTAAAATCGTTTTTGCCCCGTTTGTGCCGATGGCTGCTCTTTCCATGGCAGTGAAGCAGCGGGCGCGCGGCAGCATACGGATAAGAGCGCTGCGTGCGGCCAGTTGCGCGGCCAGGCAGTCGTCAGCGGCAAAATAGACATCCAAACCGGCCATGCGGTTGAAGCCGATGACGCCGTCGAAATGAGCGTCGGCGATGGCGGCCAGGGCGAGTTCCTGGAAATGCAGCGCCCGGCGGTGATTGCTGAGGCCCTTGGCAGGCAGGAGCTGGACTTCCAGCCAATTTGGTCGCTCGCCCTTGAATTCATAGCAGAAGAGCGTGATGTCGTGCCCGCGTTGATTGCAGGCATGGGCGATGGCCAGCATGTCCTTTTGGGCGCCGCCATGAGGGAAGTACTTGAAGATGGTGAAGGCCAGACGCATGGTGAAACGAATTTTGCGCGGGAGTGAGAGGCGTTACTTCAATATCGGGCGAGATGACCTTTAAGCTGATGGGGTGAAGTCCAGTTTCAGGTCGTGACGGAGGGGAAGTGGGCATGCGGCCAGCAGCGCCTGGGAGTTGAAGCGCGGTTGCTCCCAGGTAGCGGCAGCGGTGATTAACTCATGGTAGGAGGGGAGGGTGTCCTTAATGTGCATGGGCGACATGATTGAACGACCAGAACCAGCGTAATAGTCACGGAATTTGAACCCGGCGCCAGTGACATTGTCAGAGAATTCCACCCAGCGGTTGGGTATCTGGTATGCGTCGGCTAGGACGACTCCATGAAGTGAACTGGAGACAATGGCCTCGCATTCGCACAGACGGTCGAGAAGGAGCCGCCAATGGCCATATTTCTCCATGTCGATGAGGGTGACGTCGCCGGGCGGCAGTGTCTGGATAAGTTGCTGGAGCACTGGCAGTTTTTTATCCGCTACGTGCGGGATGATGCCCAGCCGGTATTTTTTGCTTACGGCGGGTCTGTAGATGGCAGGCAGGAGAATGGCCGGGTCGCCGTAAACTTCTGGACAGGCTATCCCTTGCTTGAGCAGCTCGGCGCGGGTTAAGGGGCCGCGGACAGCGCAGACTTTCCGCGGCGGCGTGATTTTTCGGCTGGGGATGTCAATGAGACCAGCGCCCCAAATGACGGCATTGGGCAGCGAGTAGTCTTCAATGATGGAGCCAATGACCAGAAAAACATCT
>JAAZKI010000542.1 GCA_012799905.1 Lentisphaerota bacterium
CCCTGGGCTTTTATGTTGTAGCCCTTCGGGCCGCCAGTACGACATACGTCAACGTGGATTCTGTACTTCAGGCGCTCAATGCAAAACTTTACACATTAAACAAAATTTCCGTATATTCCGTGTGTTCAGTGGTTACAACAACAACCCTACAAAAAAATCAGTGTTCATCTGTGTCCATCCGTGGTTAAAAATAGGTTGTGGACGGATAGTCCACCCTAGGTCCATAAGGATATTTGCGCATGGTTAGGCCTAAGCCTGGAAAGCCGTCTGCGCCAAAGTTGATGCGCCGGCTGATAATCATCGGTTTCGCACTTGGCGGCTTGGTGCTGCTGGCAGCCTTGGTCGCTCTTGGCGTTTATATTTATGCGAATCATTTGAAGTCGACCCTGACGGCGACAGCGCCTTTGGAGATAGCGCCGGTGGAAGTCACCGCTGTGCAGAAGCGGCAGGTGGAGAAGGTCTATACCCAGGTTCGGCAGGCTATGGAGCAGGGCAGGGCAACCGAAGCGGTCTTGGCTGGGGAAGACCTTAACGCCCTGTTGGCCTTGGCGCCAGAGACGCGCACAATCAGCCGCCGGGCGACAGTTGCCCTGGACGGCGACACGGTCAAGGCGACTCTCAGCCTGCCCCTCGACGGCGTGGAGGGCATGCAGGGGCGCTACCTGAATGGCGATTTCACCTTCCAGGTGGCAGTGCAAGACGGCAAGATGCAGATCAAGATTCTTTCTGCCGTCGCCAACCAGCGGCCAGTGCCGCAGTACATCATTAACAAGCTTAACGAACGCGACCTCGGCCCGAAAGTCGCCCGTCGGCTCGGTGGGGACCAGGTGAGCCGGCTTGACTCGCTCATCATTGAGGATGGTCAGCTTAAGGTGAGAACCAAGGCCACTCGTTGAATCAAGTTGATTCGGCCAGCCGCCGGGCTTCAGCGTCAGCAGCGAGAATGTCGTCCAGGGATTCTGCGCTGGTTTGGCCGCTGAGGCGTTGCATGACGTTGTCCACGATGACAGGGATGCGGTCAAAAGTGATGTCTTCGCGGCAGAAGCGCTCCACCGCGATTTCGTTGGCAGCGTTAAACACCGCCCCCATGGCGTCACCTTCGCGCATGGCGCGGCGAGCCAGGGTCAGGGCTGGGAAGCGTTGTACGTCTGGCGGTTCGAAGTCAAGGCTGAGGGCCTCGGTAAGGTCAAGGCGGCGCACTGGGCTGGGAAGGCGTTCCGGATAGGTCAGACAGTATTGGATGGGCAGAGCCATGTCAGGATAGCCCATTTGCGCCATGACGCTGCCGTCTTTGAATTCCACCATCGAATGGATGATAGACTGAGGGTGGATGACGACGTCGACCTGGTCGGAAGGCATGCCAAACAGCCATCCTGCTTCAATCATTTCCAGGCCTTTGTTCATCATGGTCGCTGAGTCGATGGTGATTTTTCGACCCATGTTCCAGGTCGGATGGGCAAGCGCCTGGGCGACTGTGACCTTGGCGAAGTCGGCAGCAGGGAGACGGCGGAAAGGCCCGCCGCTGGCCGTGAGAATGACTCGGCTGACCGACGCCAGGTCGTGGCCGTCAAAGCATTGGAAGATAGCGCAGTGCTCGCTGTCCACCGGCAGAATGTGGCTGCCGGAAGCTGCTGCGGCAGCCGTCACCAGGGCGCCTGCCATCACTAGGATTTCTTTGCTGGCTAGAGCAATGTCCTTGCCGGCGGCCAGGGCGGCCAGCACCGGCTTCAGGCCGGCCGTGCCGACAATGGCGCAGAGGACGATGTCAACGTCATCAGCGCTTACGGCTTCGCAGAGCGCAGCCTCATCGCGCAACGTCCGGCACTTGGGGGGCAGGTCGGCTGCTGCCAGGCCGTCGGCGTCGCTGGCATATACCCAGGCTGGCTGCAGAGCCCTGGCTTGCGCTGCCAGGGCGTTGGTGCGCCGTCCGGCTGCCAGGCCGGTTACTTGAAAGCGGTCAACGGAGTGTTCGATGACGCGGATGGCGCTAGTGCCGATGGAACCAGTGGAACCGAGGATAACCAGTCGTTTTTGCATGACGTCAGGGTAGTTTGGCGGGTGAGAGGTGGGAGTGAAGGAGGCTCGGCCTGAAGCATAAATGCATCGGTGCGCCTTTGTGTAATCGGTTAGATTAATATTTGTTGCCCCACAGCTGTGGACATTAGCGGACGGCGGCTGCCGCACGTAGTTTAGGCGGCCAGAAAGGGCCAGCAACATAAAAGCCCAGGGTAAGCGGCCCTGCCAGGGGACGCGCAGCCCAGGGGTAAGGGCAAATCAACATGCGGCTCAGTAAGGGTGACACATAAATCGCCCTCGCGCGCGTGACCAAATTTGGGAGGGTGGCCCCCCTATGGGTGGGTGGGGTTTGATTTCTAAGCCCGCAGGAAAAATAGGCCATAACGCGCCCTTTTTCAAGTGGTTTTCAGAAGAATCATGTCATTTTGTGCTTGAGCATGATTTAACCTGCACGCAGGCATCATGCTTGCCATCACTTGAATGGCCTTCCAGATGCAATCCGTAGACTTGCAGGAATCTGAATGAGATAAGGCCAGTACTCTTAACTTAACGCTTTGTAACCACAAAGACGATTCAACTCCATAAAGCCGACCTTGGCGGCCTTGGCGCCTTGGCGGTTCAATAACGAGGAACCAACCGCCAAGGACGCCAGGCAATTGGAGGAAACAACAAACCAGGCCGAAATTCCGCTTGCAATCCCATCCGTCAAAGCAACAACCCTATAAAA
>JAAZKI010000359.1 GCA_012799905.1 Lentisphaerota bacterium
GGGCGAGGGGCGAGGGGCGAGGGGCGAGGGGCGAGGTACATACGGCAAGTTAATATTTACGGAACACACACAGGCAGATGAACATGGAAGAAAAACTGAACGTTATCGCAGGTCTCTCGCGGCGCTATGGCGCTGATCCCGATTATGTCTTTTTGGGCGGCGGCAACACCTCGGTCAAAAATGACACCTGGCTGTATATCAAACCTAGCGGCGCAGCCCTGGCCACGATCAATGCCGAACAATTTCTGCCTTTGGATAGAGCACGGTTGCGCCAGATTTTCACGGAGACGCTGCCGACGGATGTCTCAGCGCGAGAACAGATGGCGAAATATTATCTTGAAGCCTCGGTCTGCCCGCCTGGGGGCGGCCGTCCCTCGGTGGAAGCGCCGCTGCATGAGGCCATCGCCTACCGGTACGTGGTGCATCTGCACCCAACGCTGGTCAATGGCATGACGTGCGGCAAAGATGGTCGGGCAGCCTGCCAACGACTGTTCCCGGATGCGCTGTGGATCGACTACTGCGATCCCGGCTACACCCTGGCCATGCGGGTCAAGGCGGCGCTGGACACGGCCGAAGCAGCCAGCGGCAAGCAGCCACAAGTGATTTTCTTGCAGAATCACGGCGTCTTTGTCGGCGCTGACAGCGACACTGAAATCATCGCGATTTATGACACTATACTGGCGACGCTGCGCCAGGCCTGCGAGGCGGCCGGGGCGCCTGTCGAAGCGCCAGTGCTGGGTGAGGAAGCGCCCTTGGCGGCGGTGCTGGCGTCTGCGCCGGCATTGCGGACGCTGCTGGGCGATGTTGACCGGGGCGAGCGCGCCATTGTCCGCAGCCTTGGCCTTGGGTCTGCGTTTGCCGGCCCGTTGACGCCGGATCATATCGTGTATGCCAAGAGTTTTGCGTACAATGGCGATGGCTCGCGAGCCAGCTTGGATGCCTTCAAGGCTGAGCGCGGCTATCTGCCGAAAGTGCTGGTGCTGCCTGAAGCCGGCGTATTCATGGCTGGCGCGACGCCGGCGGAAGCAGAGGGGACGCGCCAAGCGCTGGAGAATGCGCTGGCGGTCGAGCGTCTGACCGCGGCCTTTGGCGGCCCGCGCTATCTGACAACGGCGGAATATAGTTTCATTGAGCATTGGGAAGCCGAATCTTACCGGCGCCAGGTCAGCCTGGCTGGCCAAGGCGGACGGCGGCTGGCGGGCAAAGTCTGCGTTGTCACAGGGGGAGCGCAGGGTTTTGGCCTGGGCATCGCAGAATGCCTGGCGGCTGAAGGCGGCGTTATCGTGATTGCTGACATGAACCTGGAAGGGGCTGAAAAAGCCGCTGCTGACCTACGCCAAAAGCATGGCAAAGGCGCGGCTGTGGCCGTGCAGGTCAATATTGCGGACGAGGATTCCGTGGCTGCGATGGTCGGTCAAGTCACGCGTCTATTCGGCGGCATGGACCTCTTGGTTGCGAATGCCGGCGTGCTCCGGGCCGGTTCGGTCAAGGACATAACCCGCAAGGACTGGGATTTCGTCACTGACATCAACTACACCGGCTACTTCCTGTGCGTCAAGCACGTGGCGCGGGTCATGGCGCGGCAGATTGTGGACGGCGAAGGCGCGTGGTCAGACATTGTGCAGGTCAACTCCAAGAGCGGCTTGGAGGGCAGCAACAAAAACGGCGCCTACGCTGGGTCTAAATTCGGCACGATTGGCCTGACGCAGAGTTTTGCCAAGGAGCTGGTCGAGGATCGAATCAAGGTCAACAGCGTCTGCCCGGGCAACTTTTATGACGGGCCGCTCTGGAGTCATCCGGAAAAGGGACTGTTTGTGCAGTATCTCGCCACCGGCAAGGTGCCGGGAGCAACTACCGTGGCCGAGGTCAGAAAATTTTATGAGGACAAGGTGCCGATGCGGCGCGGCTGTTTTCCAGCTGACGTGGCGCGGGCGATTCTGTACTGCGTTGAGCAGGCCTACGAGACGGGCCAGGCTATTCCAGTGACGGGCGGACAGGTTATGCTGCACTAATGCTGAATGCTGAATGCTGAATGCTGAATGCTGAATGCTGAATGCTGAAAGGCTTTTTCTTAGGGGCGATTTCATCACCAAAGAGACTAGCTTATGCTATCTGATCGAGACTACTACAATTCTGGCGACTACCGGCGGATGCTCCGTCCGGAAGGCTCTGTGCTGAAGCCGTTGATTTGGCTGAACGTCATTGTTTTCCTGTTTACCTGCCTCGGTGAGTCCGGGGCGGCGCTGCAGAACCTGCTGGTGCTGCATCCGTACTACATCCGGCACGGTGAAATCTGGCGCCTGGGCAGCTATATGTTCGCGCACGGGGGCATTTTGCACATCTTCTTCAATATGTGGGGGTTGTATATATTCGGGAAGCCGGTTGAGCAGCGGCTGGGGCCGCGTCGCTTCTTGAATTTATACATGGTCAGCGGCCTTTTAGGCGGCCTGGCCTGGCTGGGCGCCAACTGGACGACGCCAATCGTGGCGGAACTTGTCGGCAGGGGCAGGCCCATAGTCATTGACGCCGGCCAGCTGGACCAGCTCCTGGAGACGTATACCCTGCGGCGTATCTATGGCGGTGTGGTCGGGGCCAGCGGCGCGGTGTTCGGGGTGATGGTGGCAGCAGCCATGGCCTTTCCCACGGCGCGGGTCGCTTTGATCTTTCCGCCCATCATCGTAAAGCTGCGCACGATGGTCATCGCCTACACAATCATTGAAATCTGGCAATCATTTGACCAGAACAGCTCGATTGCGCATCTTGCCCATCTGGGCGGCGGCTTGGGCGGTTTTCTGTACATGCGTCGTCTGCGCGGCCAAGCACCTGCGGAGTCCTTCCTGACCAGGCTGGCCGACAGGTGGCGGCGCTGGCGGCGGCAAGCATTCCGCCCGGTCAAAGGCGGCGCAGGCGATGTCTCTGACGACGACCTCAGTCAGGAAGTCAACCGTGTTTTGGACAAATTGGCGCAAGTCGGCTATGACCAGCTGTCAGAGGAAGACCTGGCGATTCTGCGGGCGGCCAGCGAGCGCCTGAAGGCCAGAAGCGGTCGATAGACAAACCACGGCTGAGAAATTATATTATAGGCTTGACTTGCGCTCCGGTTGAAGCCGAGCCGGTCAAGGCCCTGTAGCAGAAAGGCGTGGTTATGCGCAAACGCGTGCGAATACTGGTATTGAATGGACCGAACCTGCAATTGCTGGGAACTCGCGAGCCGAATGTGTATGGCCGCGTCACCTTAGCTGAAATTGAGGCGACGTTGCAGCAGACCGCTGATGAGCTCGGCATCTTAGTGGAATGTCGACAGAGCAACCATGAAGGCCAGCTGGTCGACTGGATCGGCGAAGCGGCGGACGCTTTTGACGGGCTGGTCATCAATGCCGGCGCGTACACGCACACCAGCTTGGCGCTGCGGGACGCGATTGCCGGCACCGGGCTGCCTGCCTGCGAAGTGCACTTAAGCAACATCATGGCGCGGGAGACGTTCCGGCATGAGTCGCGGCTTGCCGGCGTCTGCGTCGGCATGGTGGCTGGTTTTGGCGCGGCCGGCTACATCTGGGGACTGCGAGCGCTGGTCCATTGGTTGAAATCACGCGAATACAACGAAGTATTAAAACACAGCTGAGGCCGGTGCGCTGGCCGCAGCGATTTTTCGAAGGAGACAGCGTATATGGATGTCAAAACCATAAATCAGCTGGCAGAGATTATGGCTCAGCACGGTCTGACTGAGCTGAGTTTGGAGCAGAATCAAATCAAGGTGCATCTGGCTCGTAATCCGACGGTTCAGCAGCGGCAGCCGGTCGTCATTGAGCAGACGGCTGACGCGGAGGGCGCCGGCAACCGAGGCAGCGCCGCCCCTAGCCCGGCGGCGTCAACTGAGCCTCCGCCGGCTTCGTCTGCTGCGGTCATCACCTCGCCCTTGGTCGGCACGTTCTATGCTGCGGCGTCTCCGGAAGCGCCGCCATTTGTCAGCGCCGGCAGCAAAGTCAAGGCTGGCGATGTCCTGTGCATTGTTGAGGCCATGAAGGTCATGAATGAAATCAAGGCTGAGCGCGCCGGCGTCATCACTAAAGTCCTGGTGAAAAACGGCGATCCGGTGGAATACGAGCAGGCTTTGTTTGAAATCACGGAATAACGCGGATGGCAGCGACACCTAAAATTCTGATAGCCAACCGGGGCGAGATTGCGTTGCGGGTCATCCGCGCCTGCCGTGAACTTGGTCTGCGCAGTGTTCTGTGCTATTCGACGGCTGACCGCGAGTCCTTGCCCGTGATGTTAGCTGACGAGGCGGTCTGCATTGGCCCTGGGCCGGCGCGGGACAGTTATTTGAAGATTGACCGCATCATTTCAGCGGCGACGTTGACCGGGGCTACGGCCATCCACCCTGGCTATGGCTTCATGTCGGAAAACTCGCATTTTGCGGAGATTTGCGGTGCTTGCGGTCTTCGTTTCATTGGTCCGTCGCCGCGTTCCATCCGTTCCATGGGCAACAAGACGATGGCGCGGGAGTTGATGCGGGAAGCCGGCGTGCCGGTGGTTCCTGGCAGCGCTGGGATGCTCAACACGCTGGCCGAAGCCCGTGCTTATGCAGCCCAAATCGGCTATCCTGTGCTGCTGAAAGCCTCAGCCGGTGGCGGAGGCAAGGGCATGCGCCGCGTTGACGACGCTGCGGACATGGACTCGTGCTTCCATAACGCCCAACGCGAAGCCAAGGCTGCCTTTGGCTCCGATGATCTCTACATGGAAAAATTCCTGCTTAACCCCAAGCATGTCGAGGTGCAGATTCTGGCTGACCACGATGGTCAGGCGATTCATCTGGGCGAGCGTGATTGCAGCATGCAGCGACGCCACCAGAAGCTGATTGAGGAGACGCCGTGCGCGCGCCTGGACCAGGCGACCCGAGAAAAGATGTGCCAGATGGCGTTGCGAGCCTGCGCTGCAGCTAACTATGAAGGCGTTGGCACAATTGAATTTTTGCTGGACGAGGATGGGTCGTTCTATTTCATGGAGATGAACACGCGTATCCAGGTGGAGCATCCGGTCACCGAGATGGCAACCGGGATTGACCTGGTGCAGCAGCAAATCCTGGTCGCCTTGGGCGAGCGCCTGAGCCACCGCCAGGACCAGGTCACGTTCAACGGCCATGTCCTGGAAGTCCGCATCAACGCCGAAGACCCGGCGCGCAACTTTGCGCCCTGCCCTGGCCTGGTCACGTTTTATTCTGCTCCGGGCGGGCCGGGAATCCGAGTTGACAGCCACTTGTATTCCGGCTACTCGGTTCCGCCGCATTACGACAGCCTGCTGGGCAAGTTGATTGTACAGGCGCCGGATCGGCCGACGGCGATTGCCAAGGCGCGGCGGGCATTGAGCGAATTCATCGTCGAGGGCATCGCCACTAACGCCAGCTATATTGACGAGCTTCTCGCCAGCGAGGGCTTTGTTGATGGCAGCTACACCACCCGATTTATTGAACAACGGATGGCGTCGATTTGACAAAAACAGGCGAACAGGCTATAATGTTTAAGATATTCATTCCGGCCAGCCGAATGATGCTGGCTTGCAATTTCAAGCCAAGCTGGCCCCAAGCAAGACAAGGAGGCATCCCATGAAATCAGAAAAAGAAACCAATAATCCCGAAAGCGTCACTGTCGTTCCGATCAATTCTGACGAAGAGAACGGCTTTGTCCAAATCTCCAACAACGTCATTGCAGCCATCGTGCGCAAATACACGCTTAGTGTTGACGGCGTCATCCGTTTTGCCAGTCAGAGCATTATGGACGGCCTGGCCGACATTCTGAGTCGGCGCAGTTATGAGCGCAGCATTGTCATCGACCTGAAGGAGGAAGGCGCTGAGATCACACTGACTTTGATCATGCGTTTTGGCGCTGTTATCCCGGAGGTATCGGCCGCGGTTCAAAAAATCGTCAAGGAGAAAGTCAAGGAGTTCACCGGCTATGACGTGATCAAAGTGAACATCAACATTGCGGAGCTGGAGGATGAAGAGGATGCTCCGGAAGATGCTCCGACGGTGGAGGCTCTGGTGCCTGAAGGCCACTGATGGCTGGGTTTTTCTATTGCCATGCGGCCGTTGCTGCGGGCCGGCTTATCGTCGCGCCGGCCCTGGCGCGGCTGCCGAGCGTGGCGAGGCCGTGGTGGCGTTGGTGCGAAGCTGGTTAGATAGCAACAGTGTAAGGAGTCAGTTATGAACATATCCTTGACGAATGCAGCTTTATGTCGGTTGCCGCTCTGCTGTGAACAGTTTGATGCGGAAAGCTTCATAACGGGCCTGCTGGCAGGCCTGGCCCTGATGCTGATTGTGGGCTTGATCGTTCATTTATGCAGGAAAAGCTCCGGCGCCTGTAAGATCATTCACATCATAGACGGCGAAAACGGCGACTTCACCATCACCAGTTCGGCGGTTCGGGCTTTTCTGCAACGCATCGTCGCCGACTATCCGCAGCTTGACTTGGACAGCATCGCACTGAAAAACACCCGCAATGGCCTGACCCTTGACCTGTATCTGAACGTCCTGCCGGAAACCGACCTGGTGACCCTGCGCAAGACGCTCCGAGAACGGATTTACGCTGAACTGGAAAACAAGCTCGGAATCGCTGAACAAATCAAAAAAGTGAATATTGACATCGAAGGCTTTGATGCAAAGCCAGAAACCATCGCCAAGCGCAATCGCGGCATCCTGAATGAAGCAGAAGATGAAGAAAATTGAACCGGCACTGAAGTGCCGGCACTGGACGGAAACAGGTATTAAATGCGCAACGAGATGGGGGGTGCCCGCAGAGCAGCAGAAGGCCCGAGGGGCTGAAACATAAAAGCCCTGGGTGAGGCGTATAATATTTTTGAGGTCCGAAGGGGTCACACAAACCACTGCTCGACATAAGGAGAAAACCACAATGAAACGCTTCTTCACCCTCATCGAGCTCTTGGTCGTCATCGCCATCATCGCGATTCTCGCTGCCATGCTGCTGCCGGCCTTGAGCAAGGCCCGGGAGAAGGCTAGGCAGGCGTTATGCCTGTCAA
>JAAZKI010000266.1 GCA_012799905.1 Lentisphaerota bacterium
GGGCGAGGGGCGAGGGGCGAGGGGCGAGGGGCGAGGGGCGAGGGGCCGTCTGTCCACTCTGTCCACCATGTCCACTAAAACAACGCAAAAAATTTGCTCCCGGCACTACCCAACCGCGGAAAAACTGATATGGTATGTCTATTATTAGGCACTCTCGCCAAGAAAATCACATTTTTTGAGTCACCGTCGCATTGAAAGGACTGATTATGCGCTCGCTGAAAACGATGTTGCTGCTTGCCCTGCCCGTAGGTCTGGCCATGGCCGAGGGACTGCCGCCGCCAAGCGTTGACGAGGTGGTGGCGAAGATTCGCCCAGACCGCCCGCGGCTGTTCATTAACCAGGATATGCTGCCAGCGCTACGCGACTACGCCAACAGCACCGCCAAGAGTTACCTCACCGCGCTTCTGCGCAAAGTCGATAGCTTTCAACCGCCCGCTGAATTGGAATTCCGACCGGAATACGTGCGCATTGACGACGAGGGCCGCATGGTCTTCATTCGCAATCGTGGCGACCAGAACGCCTGCGAGTACGGCGTCAAGACCGACGGCGGTTTTCCTGCCAATGAGTGCGCCCTGGCCTGGCTGATCACCGGCAAGGAAGAATACCGCATCAAGTCTATCGCCTACTTGCGTCTGCTGGTGAAATTTGTGCAGCTGGCAGACCATTCACGGATTCTTCCCAATTGGTACAACTACTCGCGCACCTGTGGCCTGGCAGCATACGACTGGCTCTATGACACGCTCACCCCGGAAGAACGCCGCGAGATTCTGCTGCCCTTACTGCAACACATCAAGCACATGCAAAACCCAGGCTACCAACGCAATGGCGGCGGCGCAGAATCAGGCTATTATGGCGAGCCAACGTTGCGCTGGTACGGCGGCCTGGTCGGCTATAAAGCCGGTGTTGACGACGCCCTCGCCGAGGAACTCCTCCGCCCCGGCTATGAGCACTACGTCACTGTCATGCAGCGGCGTGACGCGGTGTCCGGCGGCAAGGGTCTACTCATTTCGCCCACCGTCGGCTACAGCCTTGGCGCCTACCCCTGGGCAAGCTACAATTTCCTGCATTCGCTCCACTCAGTCTGCGGCATTGACGGGCGGCAGCATTGGATTCATATGCGAGACTACGCCAACTACTTCAATTGGATGAGCATCCTCGGCGCAGACGGCAGGTTTTATGAATTTGGCTGGGGCGATGCTGGTCACAGCACTAATGTCATGGGCACCGGCCTGATGTACACGCACCTGGCGCAAGCGCTCCATTTCTACGGGCGCGACTTCCCCGAACAAGCAAAGACCACGCAGGCGATCATGGCTCTTCTGCCCAGCGGCAAGAGCATCTACACCGGGAGCTTCCCCTTTACGCCGTTCCTGCTGACCAACTTCGACGCCAAGGCCGTCATTGATAATCCCGAAGCCGTCATCAGCGACGGACGCCTCGGCGAATTCTTCCCCTCATACGGGCTGACCAATATGCGCTCCGGCTTCAGCGCTGACGCGACTTACGCATCTTTCAAGGGCGGCGCTAAATTCGATGGCCATCAGCACTATGATGAAAACAGCTTCATCATCTATAAGCACAGCTATCAGGCGCTGGACACCGGCACCCGAGGCGAAACAGAACATCACCTGGTTTATTATCCACAGACCATCGCCCACAACAGCATCTTAATCCGCATGGACGGCGAACCCCTGGCCCGACACTGGTATCCGGCTAATTCACCGAAAATCACCGTGCCGCTCTTCAGCGACGGCGGCCAAAACGTCCGTCGCAAGGCCGTCAACCTCGGCTTTGAACAATCGCCCTATCACGTAGTCAGCGGCGGCGACGCCACGCTCTGCTACTCGGACAAAAAATGCCGGGAGGCCGTCCGCCAATTCGTCTATCTGGCGCCGGACTGCTTCGTGGTCTATGATCGGGTCACTTCCGTCCAACCGGATCAGCAGAAGGTGTGGCTGTGGCACACCCAGAACGAACCGACCGCGCTGGCGCCGGAACTCTTCCAAGCCCGCAATGGCGAGGGCGCTATGGCGGTCAGGACGCTCCTGCCTACCGCTGCCAAGCACGAAATCATCGGCGGTCCAGGCAAAGAATACTGGACCAATGGACGCAACTGGGAAATCTTCAACCAGGAAAAACGCCTCGCCAAACCTGGCAACCAGTATGGCCGCTATCGCCTGGAAGTATCACCGGCTGACCAGGGCGAGAAAACGCGCTTCCTGCACCTGCTGCAAGTCGGCACAGCGCCCATCAAAAACTTCGCCCCGGCACGGCTCATCCAAAACGAAACCCAAGACGGCATTGAGCTGACTTGCCCGGAAACGCAACGCCGCTACCAACTGGTCTTCAATCGCGATGGACTGATCGGCGGCCATATCAGCGCTTGGGATGCCGACGGCAAAAGCATCCTCGACCAGCCACTGCTGGAAAACCGCGAACCGGTCAAACGATGATTATAGTGGACAGTGGACAATGGACTTTAGTGGACGCTAATGGACGCTAGTAGACGATGGACTGTGGACAAAAGTGGACTTTAGTGGCAGTGGACGTGGACGGGAGTGGACGTTAATGGACGCTGGGGCAAAAACACGGCAGGCTGAAGCCCGAACTACATGCGGCAGGCTAAAGCCCGAACTACGTACGGCAGGCTAAAGCCCGAACTACATGCGGCAGAACCGTCCACACCGTCCACCATGTCCACTATGTCCACATCCATTTGCGCCGTAGGCGCTTAACCATGCTTAACCCCAGGCTTCAGCCTAGGGGAAGGCATACCCCGGAAGTAGTGCCTTGTAAAGGCGCTACTAGACGCCTACCAGCACAAGCGCTGGGCCAAATCTCATTTCCTGTCACAAGATTTTGCACATTACCCATAATTTATATTCCTATATCTTCATTCATCCCCATCAACTCCTCAGCATGATGCAATCGATTCAACGCCATGAGATAGTGCGCATAACATGAATCGTCAGCATGTCCTGAACGGAAATACTTTTCATCAATTTCGTCACAAAATACGCTCAATGTCCTCCACATCAACAATGGCTTGCATTTTAGTACTTCAAGCGCGTACTTGTCGGCCTCTAATTCTTGCTTCATTCTCTCTATAATGCCCGGTTTTTCTTTTTTTCCGACATGGCCTAACTTTATATGCGCAATCTCATGCTTGAATACATAGTCATTGACTTTGCCTGTATCATTCATGAAGATATAATACTGTCCATCGCGCTTAAAGCATAATCCCATAGGGATATCTTCTCTGAATGCTGTAAACACTTCACAAACAGACCGGAATTGTTTGCTGATCTTAGCCAACAGCTTTATCCACCGAATATGAATGGACAGGACAAATTTATTTTTTTCGACATCAAACATATGCAGCTTCATAATAGACTTCCTATTGCTTAATAATGAATACGTTATGAAACATATGCTTGCCGGTCAGTAGCGCAGGAATAGCCTCCTTTTGATCGTCTTGAGCTTAGTGCCGCAATGCGGGCAGACTTTCGGCAGGTCTTTGAGATCGCGAAGCTCCGTCCGCTCCGGCTTAGCATTCGCGTCAGTGACAACTGTCTCGTAGTGAGGTGAATACACATATTCCTCGGCAAAGCCGCATTGCGGACAAGATACATCATAGATTACCGGCTCTTTCCGACGATGCCAAGGCAAAGGAACAAAACCTTTCATAAGACGCCTCCGATTATCTGTTTGTTGAATTCTCTCGGCCCTGCGCATGACGCGTCGACCAGTCCCATCAAACCCGCAGGATGATGGCCCCGCTGACAGGCCAAACTCCTGCTGTCATGGACTCAACATATAATGGCATCCCTGACAAAACATGGCATGGTCATGAATTGTTTTCGGCGATAGCCCGACCCGCCGCCGCCACTTTTTCGCGCAGCCAGGCCGGCTCCAGCACCTGGACGCGGCCGGCTTCAGCCAGAATCCAGCGCATCACATCGTGCTCAACCGTCGGCCTCAAGCCCAGGATCAGCGACCCGTCCGCCTGGGTCTGCAAATCCGACTTCATGACTTTCTGCTGTTCGTAAATGTAAAAAGCGATCTCAGCGTCGCAATGCAGCCGAATGCCCTCGATCTTCGGGTAGTTGAACAAGCCATTCGCCTTAGTATCAGCCAGGAGCTTTTTGTCTGTTTCAAAGCTGGCGCAGCCATTGCGCAGGCTGACTATCCGCTGCGCCGCGAAAATCCGCATCTCCCGCGTCTGATAAAGGTATCCCTTGGCATACCAGGCGCCTTTGTGAAAAGCGATCAAGTGCGGCTCAAACCGATGCGTTGACTCCTCGCCCTTGGGATTGCGGTAGACAAGCTCCACCATCTGCTTTCGACGCCACGCGTCAAACAGCTTCTTGAAGACGACCGGGTCAATGCTCGTCTTGTTCCCAGACGCACACAGAATGGACTCGATCATCGCCAGGTCAAAAAAGTCGGAGCTGTTCGTAGCCAAAAGCTGCGCCACCGCATCGTCGACTTGCTGCTGCAATGGTGCTGGCAGTAAATCGGCAGACAGACGCGTGCCTAACATCGCCATGCTGACGAAGTCCTGCTCAAAAACCGGACAATTGAACTCCCAGGCGCGGTCACGCAAATAATAGCCGCGGTTCTGCGGATCATACTCCAGCGGCGCTTTGTGCACCTCAACTAACTCCTTGATATCACGTGCAATCGTGCGCGCGCTGCACGCGAACGGCTGGCCTTCCTCGTCCTCAAAAAGAGCAAGCTGCCGCGCAAAGCTCTCGGCATTCGGATAGTTGTTCTTCTTAACCTCAGCGACGAATTTCAATTTGCGTAAAAGTTGCTCGCTTCTCTTCTGCATAAATTGATCACCTCACATTTAAACGACTCGCAACAACCTTCCGCAATATAATGCCATTTGCTAAAATGGATGCGCGCAAACAAAAATTTTGAAGACACCGGGTTAGTTGGTCACTGGTTGATAGCGACCACCCCGGCAGCATGTTTTCAGCGTTTCTACCGCTCCGTTGCTGTGGACGGTGTGGACATGGTGGACATGATGGACGGTGTATTCCAAGCTCACCCTCGCCCCTCGACCCTAACGAATTATGAATTATGAATTATGAATTATGAATTATGAAATGCGCCTCAGCATTCAGCATTCAACATTCAGCATTCAGCATTCAGCATTCAGCATTCAGCCCCTCGCCCCTCGCCCCTCGCCCCTAAAAAAGCCCCTCGCCCCTA
>JAAZKI010000472.1 GCA_012799905.1 Lentisphaerota bacterium
ACGTGGGCAGGCAGGTCCGGTGGTCATTGAACTCAAGTATCGGGAAACGTCAACGAGTCCTTTGATCACCTATCATCTGGCCATCGACGAAGGCCTGCGCGGTCCCTATGTCGCTGAGGAGTGGCTGCAATGGAAACGCGGGTCGTATGGCAAGCCCTTTCGTTTCCTTGATTATGCGCAAGGGCAAGGCCGCGCTGCCAGTGGCGAAATGCCTGACAGCGATGACCACCGGGATGAAATCCCTTTGCGCTCGCCAGACTTGATTGCAGTGAATACGCTGGGGCAGTTTGCTGAGCATCCGCGGGTAGCCGCCCTGCGGGAGTTCATCACCGATTGGCACGTGTCATACCTGTCGATAGAGGACACTCGCGGGCAGCCTGAAGCCGGCCCCCAGGAACGCTTGAGCAAGACTGGTGACAATCTGCCTAACGTCATTCAGTATTTGCAAGAACAGCACCCTGACCGCCTGGAACAAATCTACGAGGCGTTGCGCCGACGCATTCCCCGCCTGGAAAAGGTGACGGCTGATGCCATGCCCGACGGCCGCCTGCTGCTGCAGATCAAGGATGCTCCTTTCGCGCAACCGATCCTCTCACGCTTTGCCTCTGATGGCACCATGAAAATGCTGTCCTACCTGGTTCTGCTGATGGCGCCGCAGCCACCCCGCTTTATCGGCATTGAGGAGCCGGAGAATTTTCTGCACCCGCGCCTCCTGCCCGGCCTAGCCGAGGAGTGCCGAGCCGCCACCGAGAACTCACAACTGTTGGTTACTACGCACTCGCCATTCTTCCTCAACGGAATGCACCCGGAGGAGGTTCGCGTCATCTATCGTGATGAACGGGGCTTCAGCCAGGTCGCTAGGGCCGCCGACATCCGGGGGGTTGCCGAATTCATAAAGGCGGGAGCCTCAATGGGCCATCTTTGGCTGGAGGGACACCTGGGACTCGGCGATCCTTTGGTCAACTCAGGCGCACCCGCTGACAGGAGATGAAGCGAAGATGGTTTCACATATCGAATTCCTGGTTGAAGAACCATCCATGGAAGCCGCTCTCGAAGAATTGCTGCCGCGACTTCTGGGCGAGACCACCTTCGCCATCCACTGTTATCAGTGCAAGAACGGCCTTTTGACGCATCTGCCGCAACGTCAGCGTGGCTACGCGGCGTGGCTGCCCCAGGACTGGCGAATCATCGTTGTCGTTGACCGTGACGATGACGATTGCCTGGAATTGAAGCATAAACTGGACAGCATTATCGCCACCTCCAGCATGCGCAATAAGTCAACGCCACTGGTTGACTCCTGGCAAGTTGCCAGCCGCTTGGTCATCGAGGAACTCGAGGCCTGGTATTTTGGGGATTGGGCCGCTGTCTGTGCCGCCTATCCACGCGTTACAGCAAACATTCCTCTCCAGTCGCGATATCGTGATCCTGACGCCATAGCCGGAGGCACCTGGGAAGCTTTTGAACGGATATTGCAG
Organism: Lentisphaerota bacterium; assembly: GCA_012799905.1. Lineage (GTDB taxonomy): Bacteria > Verrucomicrobiota > Lentisphaeria > Oligosphaerales > Oligosphaeraceae > JAAZKI01. The sequence goes on from JAAZKI010000472.1 coordinate 1,476, forward strand.
CGTGCCGGATATTTTTCTACGGGATTGCGCAAAATTGAAGCAGCCAGGGCCATTGCAGCACATTGGGAGCCCTCACGCAATACCTCACGCAGCTTTCAGACTTTCTGCCGTTGCCTGTACGACATTGCCCAGGCGCCTTTGCATGGAGCCTGAACCCAGGGCTGAGAAAACGTTCTTGGCCGTAGCGCATCAGCAAGTGATTGAACTGTTCGCCGGTGCTGTCCCGGATGTTCAGCAGCCGTTGGTGCACTGACCTGCAGGTGTCTTCCTTGCTCATTAGACCATCTCCAGATAGGGGCGCATGACGCGCGACATCCGGCAGGACTTGGCGAGTCGCCAGATTTCATCGCGGGTGGCCTTCTTCTG
>JAAZKI010000179.1 GCA_012799905.1 Lentisphaerota bacterium
GGGCGAGGGGCGAGGGGCGAGACTTAGGGGCGAGGGGCGTTTGGACTACATGCCGCAGCCGCCGTCCACCATGTCCACATCTATTTGCTTCATAGGCGCTTAACCATGCTTAACCTCAGGCTTTAGCCTGGGGATAGGCGTCCCCCCCAAAAAGTGGTGTGCCTCGAAGAGGTACTACAGTTGAGACAGAGACTATAATATCGTCTTTTTTAGGGAAAAATCAAGCAGGAAAGTCAATAATTGTCATGGTTTGTCATGGGTGGATAACAAGTGCGTCAGTTCGGCACGTATGCTCAACGGCAAGCGGCCGTGCCATGGGTTATATGGCACGGCCGCTTATACGAGCGACGAATGCTGAGCGTTTAGCGTCAGCTATGCGGGCAGCGTTTAGGCTGCGCCGTTGTTTTTGGTCACAGTTTCAGTCTGGCCAGGGTTTCCGGGCTGATCGACGCGCCCGGGAATATAGTGTCGAGGTCTTCGCGGCTCGGCACGCGGCCCCAGAAGGTGACTCGGAAGACTTCGCGCGGAGTCTCAAGGTCAAATCCGTACCTGCGATTGACTTCGTGATGGCGTTCGCGGAATTCTGTGGTGTACTCTTCGCGCGTCGGCGCTTTTAGTCCGGCGTTCCAGGGCAGCCAATCAAAGATTTGCGATTCATGGCAGAGGATCATGCGTTCTTTTTCGGCGTAGACGGCGCTGATGTCGAGGGCCACATCATAAGCGCTTTCACGGGCGTAGGTATCGTCGCAGTTGATGATGAGCGGCGCCGGGAAGCGTGCGGTGCGGGCTTTTTCGGTGAGAGCCGGGTAGGCGTGCGGGACGGTCAGTTGATAGGCCACGTAGCGGACGGCCCAGGCGGTGTTGAAGTGGTCAATGTGAATGCCGGCGCGCGGGTCAGTGATGACGGGCGGGCAAATGATGAAGCCGGGCTGGAAATCGCGGATAGCGTTCCAGAGTCCGCCCAGGGTGTTGCGGTCCAGGAAGACTTGTCCGACCATGTGGCTGTTATCAAGGAGATTCAGGCATTCGTAGGAAGCGCCGATGACGCTGGCGCTGGCCTGGGCTTCCTTCTCCCGGATGCGGAAGGTTTCTTCGAGGCCCATGGTTTGGTGTCCGGATGCGCCGCGGGTGGTGGCGAGGATTTTGAGTTCGACGCGGTCGCCGTAATGCCGGCGCAGCCAGGCGAAGAGTCCGCCGGCGTTGAATTCAAAATCATCCTGGTGGGCCATGATGGCCATGACGCGAATGGGTGACTGCATGATGTGCTCCTTGCTGAACAGAGAAAGGCATGACTTCTGGACTGGAACGATGGCGAGCCTCGCGACTGTCCGTCATCGCGCGGCTGTCCGGAGTATTTTGGCTGTCGGTCCGGAGCCGGTTATTTTTTGCCGTTTATGGTTTTTTCTGTCGTCGTTCGAGGGTTTCTCGCAGCAGCTGAACCAAATCGTCTGCCGCCTTTGGTCGGGCAAAGTCGTGGAGGCTTTGGCCCAGCAGCTGCCATTTTTCTGGGTTTTCCAGCCAGTCCTTCAAGGTATTGGCCAGTTTGTCCGGCGTGGCTTCGGATTGCGGGAAATGCACGGCTGCCTGGGCGTGTTGCAGCAGTTCTGCATTGACTGCCTGGTGGTTATCTGCTGCTGTCGGCAGCGGGATGAGCACGGCTGGTTTAGCGAACAGGGCCAGTTCACAGATGCTGGAGGCGCCAGCGCGGCATATGACCAGGTCAGCTGCTGTATAGCAGGATTCGATATTGGGGTCGGCACGGCGGATGGAGGCTGGGATGCCGGCCTGTTGGTAGGCTTTGATGAGGGCGTCGTTGTCATCGGCGCCGGTCAAGTGCATGAATTGCAGGCGCGCTGCTGTTGTTGGCTGGAGAACCGGCGCCATCTCGGCGAATAGTTCATTGATGAAGCGCGCGCCTTGGCTGCCGCCGAAGACCAGGACGGTTTTGCGGTCTGGCTGCAAGCCGAGTGAGCTCAAAAAAGCCGGGTCGCGGGGGGCGTCAACTGCCGCCAGCAGCGCTTCTCGCAGCGGCATGCCGACCATGACTGCGGTTGTGCCCTGTGATTGCCGCGGGTAGGCGAGGGGCAAGGTCAGTCCGATAGCGTCAGCACGGCGAATGAACAGGCGGTTGGTTTTGCCCATGTAGGCATTGCCTTCATGCAGCACCAGGGGGAGGCGACGGGGGTAGGCCAAGCAGGCGGGCACGGCCGCGAAGCTGCCCATGCCGAGCATAATGTCAGGCTGCAAGCGCCGCAGCGCTTTTCGTGCTTGTAGGACACAGGATGTCAGCCTGGGCAGGAAGAGAAGGGCTTCGCTGGCGGTGGAGGGCAGGCGCACTGCGGGCAGCGGGACTGTTTCGAGCCCGTATTGGGCAGCAGTTTTGGCCTGTTCCTCAACGTGTTTGCCGGCCAGAAGCAGCGTGACCCGACTGCCATCGCGGGTAAAGGCGCGGGCGACGGCGAGGGTGGGATAGAAGTGTCCGCCGGTTCCGCCGCAGGCAATGACAAGGTGTGCAGGCATGCTGGTGTAACTTAATTGATTTCAGGTTGGACGGCTGCTGCCGAGGTCGCTGTTCACATTGGGGAAAACAGCCATGCCGCCTGGCGCGATCGGCTTGTTTTCCGGCGGCAAGGCGGCATGGATAGAGGAATTATGATCAGTATAGAGGGGCGGCTGACTCAGAGGGGTACGCCGAGATTCTGCCCATCCCAGCTGGCAGGCGCGTTCCAAGGAAGGCTGCCGTCATGGTCACCCGAGGTGACGCAGGAGGTCAAGACAGTGGCCATAATCGCTAACAGGATGGCCAGACCGCAAATTTTCCAAGCCGACGGGGCAGCGGGTGTGGGCATAGCGTATCTTAAAGAATGAAAAGGGCCTTCATTTCCAGAATCTGGAAGGTCAGAACCGCCGCCAATCCAAGGGCGGCGATAAGCATGGATATGGGAAAAACCAACTTCATGTCATCGTCTCCTTGTGCTCAATTCTCATCGTCGCCAGGCGACTCATCTTTGACCGTCAGGTTGACGAAGACCTGCGCGTTATCTGGGATGCTGGCCGCGTCGCCGCGGATGACTTCCACCAGCGAGACTTTCTTTTCGACTTTTTTGACGATGCCGCTGGCCAAGTATTTTCCTTCGCTGGAGATAATGACCGGCACTTCGGCAATGACCAGCTCCTCGCCCATGTCGGTCACGACGAAATTCCACTGCGGGTTAGTGACCAAGACGCTGCCGGTGGTGTTGGGGTCGACTTCCTGGATTGATTCGATGACTTTGGCAACGCCGACTTCCGATTCACCGCCGAGGTCGCGGACTTGCTTTTTGAGGGCGGCGATGTCTTGCTCTAAGGTGGCATTTTTGTCTTTCAATTCTGTGAAAGCCTCTTCCAGCTCCTGTTTTTCCTGCTTGACTTTCGCCAGGTCTTCGATGGTTCTCTTCAATTCAACCAATTTGCCGTTGATGGCGCTGTAGTCGTCCTCCAAGGCTGCCAAGACACTGGCAAATCCGCGGCCAGAGAGATTTTCCACTTGGGCTGACCAGGCGAATTCGGGAATTTTATCCGGGGTGCTTTTCAGGGTTGCTTCAAAGGCTTTGCGGCGGTCATTGACGTTCTTGATTGCGCCGCGGAGGTCATCAAGGGGTTTTTTGCAATCGAATTCGCCCAATTTGACGCCGATTTCGTTGCCGTCTTCGTCCGTGACTTTGACTTCAGTGCGGGTTTCCAGCCTGGCTGTGTTCAGTCTCATGCCGACTTCGGTCGAGTAGGCTTTAAGGGCGTCGATAACAACATCGTTGCGATTGCGGACGGCGGTGGCGTGGGACTTGGCGTCCGCAATGGCGTTTTTGTAGGTTGAGAGTGTGTTGAGGCTGTCCTGGGTCAGGGCGCTTTCCGGCAGTTGCAAGGCGATGGACATTTCATAGATGCCCAGGGCCAGTTCGCCGCGTTGGGAATTGATGTCCCCCGCCAGTTTAACTGCCGCATCAATGGTTTTCTGGTATTCGGCCTTGTCAGCATGGTAGGATGGCCAGCCGAGAGCGCCGGATTCCTTGGTGCCGGGCGCTGCCGGCGTAAAGGTGACCTTGGCGGCGGTGCCGCTTCCGGTCTGGGCGTCAAGTTTCTGAGTTGTGTCTACTACGCCTTTAGCAAGGATGGCCGCCCGGTCGCGGAATTCCATGCGCCGGCTGGAGACGACGAAACTTAGAGCGGCGATCGCAATGGCCAGCACGGCGACGACTGGGCCGAGAATCATACCCAATTTACGCATGGAACGGCTTTCCTTTCAAATATAGTTGAACCTTTAGCCTGATAGTTGGACCTGTAGCCTGCCAGACCAGTTCTAATTATGGATTATTGCCTGGTGTCAATTTCCGACAGACCGACAAGAAATATAATACTAAAGACTGCGTAAACAACTCAAATTACAAGCGCAAATGATACTTTGCAAGCCGGAGACTGAGGGATTTTTTCGGGCTGTTTTTGCGAAAGGCGATATTTTTATAATTTAATTCATTTATTTTCAATGTGTTATGAAAAATAACATTATTTTCGATGATTGTGTCACATCAGCGAAAAATTATGTCGTCGGGCGGATTGGCTTGAATTTTGTGACATGATTCGGATGTGCTTTGGCTCATGGCGGTTTTGTGATAGTGTCCTTGGTAGATAAGGAAAAAGAAGTTTCCGACGAGAAGCCAGGCCAGGGCGGCAGCGGCCAGGAAGGGGCCGAAGGGAATCATAGTCCGGCGCAGGCGCTTGACGAGAGCGCCGACGCCGCCGACGAGGGCGGCGAGGGCAGCAGCCGCGAGAAGAATGTAAATCGCGGCGTCCGCGCCGCAGAAAGCGCCGATCATGGCCAGGCACTTGACGTCGCCATAGCCCATGACGTCCCGCGGAATGATGACGGCGGTTGCATTGAAGGTGCGGACGTCATTGTCCTCCCACTTGGTCTGGACGCCGTCGGCGAAGACGCCATTGGCATTGACGATCCACGTTTTTGGGCTTGGTTCGGTCTGGGTCGTCGTCTCTGGCGGGCTGATGATGGTGACGGCGTCCCGGCGGCGGGTGAGCAGTTCTTCCCAGGGCTGCACGCGGTCGTTGTCCAGACCGGTCAAGCCTTGTTTGGAGGCAGACACCTTGGCGCCGTCCGGAAGGGCGATGGTCTTGGCGCCGAAAAGTCTGCGTCCTGCCTCGGCGAAGGCGATCAACAGGGCTGCTCCGACGGCGGCGCCGAGGATGCAGTCGACGACTGCTGCGGCCATCGGTATTTTGGCCAAGTCCAGGCCGTGTTCAGCCATCCAGGTGAGCAGTCCATTGCAGATGATGGCTCCGCTGTGCGGGTCATCGGGTCGTGCGATGGCCAGGCGCGATGTAGGCAGGGCAATGGCCAGCAGCAGGGCTGCGACTAGGCCGGAGTAGGTGATTTGGTCTGGGATGAGATGGTGTTTCGCGTCAATTTGGGCGATGGCCAGCAGTGAGGCGGCCAGGTACAGGCTGCCCGGGGCGGTTTCCAAGGGCAAGCCGCGGCGCAGCAGCTGGACCCAGACCGCAAGGAAGAGGATGCCGGCAGCGGCTTCGCCTATGGGATAACGGATGGAAATCGGCAGGTGGCATTGGCTGCATTTGCCGCGCAGAAAGAGCCAACTGAGGATCGGGATGTTTTCCCAGGGGCGGATGACATGGCCGCAGCGAGGGCAATGGCTGGGAGGATGCAGCAAGGATTCGCCGCGAGGAACACGCCAGACCACGACGTTGAGGAAACTGCCGACGATGCAGCCAAGGCAGAACACCATGACCGACAAGGGAAGATAAAGGGAAGAAGACAGTGACATGATGGCGGTTTTGGTTAATGTGTACACATACGGCAGGCTAAAGCCTGCGGGACATACAGCAAACTAAAGTTTGAACTA
>JAAZKI010000263.1 GCA_012799905.1 Lentisphaerota bacterium
AATCCTCCCTGGCCGCAGCTCTGGCCAAGCACATGGACAAGCCGCTGATCGACATCCGCCTGGCGCAGAAAGACCCGGCCGAGCTTGGCGGCGTCTACTTCCCCAACCGCGACACCATGACCCTGGAGCTGCTGCCCCCGGCCTGGGTAAAAAAAGCCTGTACAGAACCATGCCTGGTGTTTCTTGACGAAATCAACGCCGCCATCACCAGGCTCCATCAGGCTGCGGCCTACCAAATCGTCCTGGAAAAACGCATTGGGGAATACGCTTTCCACCCCGACACCATCGTCCTCGCCGCTGGCAACCGCGAAGACGACCAGTCCATCGTCACCCCGCTCTCCGCCGCCCTCTGCAACCGCTTCGCCCACTTTGAAATGCGGCCGGAGACTGACAGCTGGCTGCGCTGGGCTGCAGACCACGACATCCATGAACACATCATGGCCTTCATCCGAACCTACGGCGAGGAAGTGCTCTTCGACGCTTCCCCAGGAAACGCTTTCCCTACTCCAAGAAGCTGGGAAATGGCCAGCCGGTTCATGAGCCGCGTCCAGCCGGAAGACTATCGCCGCATCCTCGCCGCCTGCGTCGGCATGCCAATGGCTGACCGATTCTGCAAATATCTTGAGCTCTATCGACGCATCAATGCCGAAAAAATCATTGCCGGCCAAGAGAAAGTCGACTTCATTCAGAATTCCGAGCCGTCTTTCCTCTACGCCGCCATCTTCGCTGTCGCCGGCTATCTGTCTCACACCAAGGTGCCGGACAAGCATCTGGCCAACATCGTCCAATTCCTCTGTTCACCTGGCTTGGGCGCCGAGTATCAGATTCTGCTGCTCCGGCAGCTTCGCTCCCGTGCGCCGGCGCTCCTGGACCGCCTGAAAACCGTTGCCGCCTTCCGGGAATTGGCCACCCAAATCATCAACTTGCGCGCCTCGCTCTATCTATCATGACGCTTTCCGACGCCGACATCCAAGCCGAACTGGAGCGCCTCAGCGCCCTGCGGATGCAGATGCTGGAAATGCACCCCTTCTGGGGCTATCTGCTGCTGCAAGTGAAGCTGGTGCCAGCGCTCGACTTGCACAGATTCTCGGCTACTGACTGTCTCCGGCACATCTGGTTCAACCCGGTGCAAACCCGGCTCCTGAACGCAGCCCAGCTCGGCTTCGTCCTGGCGCACGAAATCTGCCACCAGGTGTTCGCCACCCAAGAACGCGCCGGCGACCGCGATGCCTTCCTTTGGAACCTGGCCACAGACTACGCCATCAACCTGATCGTGGCCGATATCACCGTGCCCGGCGGCAAAGAATGGGAAAAACTGTACGTGATTCCCGAGATAGTCATTCCCGGCTATGGCAAAAGCAGTGTCTTGCTGGAGGAAAACTTCCGCGGCATGATCGCGGAAACCATCTACGAGCACCTCAGGCTGGTGGAAGAGGAAGAGGCCGGGGAAGGGCACCTGGGCCGCGCCCCTCAGATGGTCAGCTTCCAGCTGCCAGACCAGCAGGGCGCGCCGCGCCAGATGCCAAACATCCTTGATCATCAGGGCGGCATTGACATCCATCTGCCCCTGGATTTTACGGTTGACATGCGCGAAACGCTCCAGGCGCGCATCCGGGACGCAGTCGGAGCCTGGAGCGCCAGCGACCACCGCGGCGACCTGCCAGGCGACCTGCTGCTCCAGCTCGGACTGCTCAACCCGCCGCAAATCCCATGGCAACGCCTGTTCCACCGATTCGCCGACGCCGCTGTCGCCAGAGACGACTATTCCCTGGCACGACCCAACCGACGCTACCAGGCTATGGACCTAATCGTGCCCGGACGCTACCAGGAAACACTCAACCGAGTCGTAATCGCCCTGGACACCTCCGCCAGCATGGATGAAGAGGAACTGTGCGACGTGGCCAGCGAAATCGTCGACATGATGACTTTAGTCGACGACATAACTCTCATCATCGCTGATGCCGAAATCCAGGAGGTAGTGCCTTTTGAGGGCCTGGAAAGCTTCCTGCGAGCCGGACGCCTGACCGGCGGAGGCGGCACTGACCATGTCTGCGTGTTTGACTATATCGCCGAACATCGGCTGAACCCGAGCCTGTTCATCGGCCTGACCGACCTTGGCAGCTGTTTCCCCGAACAGAAGCCGCCCTATCCCGTGCTGTGGGTGACGCCGCCCCGACACGCAGAAGCGCCGTGGGGGCAAGTCATAGCCCTGCCGCCCAAAACAGATTAGCCTTGCCCAAATGGCACTTTGCGGCGGGCTTTCCCATGCAACACACCTAAAAATTCTGCGCCATCAGCGTAATCTGCGGATAAAACAACAACGCCTCGCCCTCGCCCCTATTCCACCGCTTGCTGTCCACTAAGCTCCACTCCTGTCCACAGTCCATCGTCTACTGATGTCCTCTAAAGTCCACTCACGTCCATTGTCCATTGTCCATTTAAAGCAGTGAAAATCCCTTTAAATCCTTGCTATTCCGAGGGTGCGGACTTGCATTTTATGCTTATGGATTTATTATATTAAACTAACAAGGCAGATTATGCCACTCTATTCAAGTCATTATCATTATTATTGAATCTGCCTCCCTGCCGCCGGAACCGACGACATAAAAGCAAAGGAATCCCGACTTCGGGGAAAACGAAAGGACTATCAGATGGAAGGTTTTCAGAAGATTTGGGCGATGATTGTTGACAGCAATGTCCTTCATGTTATCTCGGCCGTTCTCATCTTAGTTATTGGCTGGCTGCTGGCTATCTGGCTGTCAGGCGCGGTGCGCAAAGGCATTGATGCTCTGGGTCTGGACAGCAAGCTGGGCAAATGCCTGCCTGACGGGGCAGAGGTTCCGACTTCCAATCTCTCAAAGTACATCAGTCGGATCGTGTACTTCCTGATCCTCCTGTTTGCGGTTCTTGGCTGCTTGACCGCCCTGAACCTGTCCCAGGCAGC
>JAAZKI010000139.1 GCA_012799905.1 Lentisphaerota bacterium
CACAGGGAGTCCATGGCGTCAGACCAGGAATTCTGGTCAACGCAGGCCAGGACTCGACTGATCGCCATGCCTAGGGGCGTATCCGGCAGGAGCTGGGTGATTTCCTCGTCATCAGCCAGGCGCAGGGCCAGCTCCTCGAAATGCAGAACCAAGTCAAAGACGGTCTGCCAGACCTTTTCGTTGTCCTCAGGCATGGTGAAAGTCGGCAGCTGGAAGGGCGCTGGCGTCCGGTCAGCCGGGCGGTCAGTCGGGTCGGACGGCGGCCGGAAAGACGTCGTCGCGGAATGTTGGGCATGGCTGGCCTGGAGGGTGTTCAGAGCGTCGAAAATGATGTTTTCGGGCATATTGAGCTGGGTTGCCAGCCATTGACAATGCGCGGTTCTGGTGATTGGATCGGGCAGCGGCCGGATTGCCGTGAGGACGTCAGTCGCGATCAGGCTTTTGCCTTCGGGCTGATTCAGGTCATGGGTGTCACAGGCGCGTCGGAATAAGTAGGGCACGGCCGGTTCAGTCGCGCTCATGATGCTGCGCAGGGCTTCGGCGCCGCCGTGACGGAAGATGCTGTCCGGGTCTTCGCCAGCCGGTAGGCTGACGACTGAGACCGTGAGGCCGACTTCGTGCAGGAGTGCGATGGTTCGTTGGGCGGCGGTGGCGCCGGCAGTGTCAGCATCAAATGCAAGGATGACATTGTTGGTGGAGCGCTTGAGGAGCCGGGCGTGGTTTTCAGTGAATGCCGTGCCTTGCGCGGCCACAGCGTTGACCAAGCCGGCGCGATGGCAGGCGATCACATCAAGCTGCCCTTCGCAGACCAGGGCGTTGCCAAAGGTCTTCAGGTTCGCACGGGCGTGATTGAGGCCGTAGAGGACAGAGCCTTTCTGGAAGAAATCCGATTCCGGGCTGTTGACATATTTGGCGGCCTTGGCGTCAGGCGAGAGGATGCGGGCGCTGAAGCCGACAACGCGGCTGAGTTCATCGTGAATAGGGAAGATGAGCCGGTCACGGAAGCGGTCGTAGAAGCTGGTCGAGCCCTCTTTTTTGGACACCATGCCGGTGGCCTCCAGCAGTTCAGGGGAATAGCCGCGCGAGGACGCCCACTGGCAAAGCGCGTCCCAGGAATCAAGGCAGTAGCCTAAGTTGAATTTTTCGATGGTCTCATCGTCGATTTCCCGGCTTTGCAGATAGGCGCGCGCTTTTTCGGCTTCCGGCTGTCTGAGCAGGTGATGGTACCAGTCTGCTGCTTCGTTGAGCAGTTTTTGGCCTTGTTCCCGCCATTGTCGACGCTGTTCGCTGGCAGCGCTGTCGCCCCGGCGCCGTGTTTCCGGGACAGTGAGGCCATAGCGGTCAGCCAGCCAGTGGACGGCGCCGACAAAGTCGGTGTTGACCATTTCCTGGATGAAGTGGAACAGGTTGCCGCTTTTTTTGCAGCCAAAGCAATAGAACGTCTGCCGTTGCGAGTCCACTTTAAACGACGGCGTCTTTTCTTTGTGAAACGGGCAGCAGGCCCAATAGTCAGAGCCGCGTTTTTTGACTTGCGTGAAACTGCCGACGACATCGGCGATGTCAGTCCGTTGTCGGAGCTGTTCGATGAATTCTTCAGGAATCGCCATGAGTGGAAAGTGAGTTATCAGCGGGGTCGGATTTGGTTCAGTCGGGCGGTGATGGCGGCGCTGGCGGCCGGGTCGCTGGCGCCGATGGCGACCAGGGCCAGGTCATAGCATTGGCTGGCCTTGACGCGGTCATTGAGGTAGTTGTCATAGACGATGGCCAGGTTGCGAAGCAGGGCCGGGTGAGCCGGGTCCTTGCGCAGGCCGGTTTCCAGCCAGACTACGGCCTGGTTCCAATTCTGCTGGTACAGCGATAGGATGGCCAGGCTGTTGTAGAGTTCCGGCCATTCCCCGAATGGCTCGTATACTCGCGCTGCTTGCAGATAGCGCATGCCACGCGGCAGATTGTTGAAAACGCAGCAGCGGCCCATCAGAAAAAGCAGGTTGCCGCGGGTGGCGGCATTGTCACGGGCAACGCTGTTGGGGAGCAGTTCGTAGGCTTTTTCCAGGGCATTGAGTGCCTCCGGATACTTGCCGTTGCGGTACAGCATCCAACCATAGAAATAGCGCAGGTCAAAGCGATTGGGCGCCTGCTCAATGGAGCGCTCAAAACTGAACAGGACTTTTTCTGTCGTAGCCTTGTCATTGTTGAGCATGAATTGGCAGAAATTGTTTAGGGTGACAGCGTCCAGATCGTCAGGCGCGGCTTGTAGGCAGCGGGACGACCGTTCAAGGGCCGACTCAAGATTGCCGGCGGCGGCTTCTGACAGCGCCAGCTGGAATTCGGCGGTCATGTCCGGCGGGCGGCAGCCGGTCAGGCTGGCGCTGACGACTAGGACAGCTGCCAGCGCCGTCAGGAAAATCGGCAGCCGCATCAAGCTGTTGACAGGATAACGAAGATGAGTTATTGCGTTGTTTTTCATGATTGTTTTTGTTTTGGCCTTGGTTTCAGGCGCGGGCGCGGGCTTTTCGGAGCAATTCGTCAGCATGGGCGGCGGCAGTTTTGGAGTCGAGTTCAGCGCCGAGCATACGGACCAGTTCAGCGCGCCGCTGTTCCTGATCAAGCTGATGCATGACAGCAGTTGTGCGCTCATTGGCGACGTGCTTGTCAACCAGGAAGTGCTGGTCTGCGGCAGCGGCGATCTGGGGCAGGTGGGTGATGCTGAAGACTTGGTGCCGACGGCTGACAGCGGCCAATTCAGCGGCGACCGTGACTGCGATTCGGCCGCCGACGTTGGCGTCAATTTCGTCAAAAATCAAGATAGGGACATTGTCAGCGTCACTGAGGACGGTTTTGACGGCGAGCATGACGCGGGCCATTTCGCCGCTGCTGGCGATGGCGCGCAAGGGCTGCATGGCCTCGCCAACGTTAGGGGCGATGGCGAATTCGACCGCGTCAGCGCCGGTCGGGCCTGGGTTGGCAGGTTTCAGTTGAATGGCGAATTCGGCTTTGGCGAAGCCGAGGTTTTGGAGTTTGTGAGCGATAGCCTTGGCCAGCGGGCCGGCGGCGGCCTTGCGTTTGGCGTTGAGCTGCGCGCAGGCGTCGTTGTGCGCTTTCAGGCACTGCTGCTCACGTTCATGCAAAGCCTGGAGTTGATCGGAACGGCCGGTGATTTTGGCCAGGCGCTGCCGCATTCGGTCAGCGGCAGCGAGCACATCGTCCAGGGTTGGGCCGTATTTTCGCTTTAAGCGCTGGAGCTGGTCAAGGCGTTCCTCCAGGCGTTGCAGGGCTTCTTCGTCGAGTTCGAGGCGGTCGGCATAGTCGGCGATGTCATTGCCGAGTTCGCTGATGCTGGTGATGATGGTTTCCAGTTGTTCCAGCAGGGGCGTTCCAGCGCGCGGGTCGACCTCTGCCAATTCGCGCAGCTGGCGCAGAAAGTCAGCCAGTTGGTCGGTGATGGCGCCGTCGTTTTCG
>JAAZKI010000572.1 GCA_012799905.1 Lentisphaerota bacterium
CTCCTGCATGCGAGGTACGTACGGCAAGCAGAAGTTTGAGTTGCATGTTGGCAGGCTAAAGCCTGCGGGACATACGGCAAACTAAAGTTTGAACTACATGCTCCTGCATGCGAGGGACATACGGCAAGCTGAAGTTTGAGTTGCATGTTGGCAGGCTGAAGCCTGCGGGATATACGGCAAGCTGAAGCTTGAACTACGTACGACCTGTCCACTTCGTCCACACCGTCCACTGCGTCCCCTGCCCCGCAATCCGCCAGCGCTCACCCCTCGGTGGGATAGTCCTGGTGCCAATTCAATTCATCAAAAACAGCTCTCGCGGCTTTGATAATCGGCTGCGGGCCATTGGCGTAGGGACTATATTCGCGGAAGCCAAAGGTCAGCGTCGCTCCGAGCATAGGCGCCACATAGCGCTGCAAGCGGGCAAATTTGCCATTGCAAAGATGCACAAAGGGAACCGACAATTTATTCTTCAGGAGCACGGTGGTTCGGAACGACTCCAGGAGTTCGTCCTCGGTGTCGGCGCGGACGACGATTTTAGCGATGTCAACGCCACGGTTTTGGAAGTCAAGAAGGTGCGCGAGCACAGCGTCGCCAGTCAGGGCTTCAGCGATATGTGATGACATCAGCACTTCCGCGCCTTGAGCATGGATGCGGTCGATGAGTCGGCGCTGCTTGTCCAGCGCCTGTGGGTCGCGGGTGTATTCGCGGGGGGAAGGCGCGAACATGTCACCCATGATATCGCAGGCTGCGGCTCCTGCCTCAATGCAGAGGAGCATCAGCTCGGCGCGGTCATCGTCGCTGATTTTATCTGCTGCAAGGCGCCGGGAGCGATAGCAGAGGGGCATCATCGGGCGGCCATTGCAACGAAAGACCCGGCCGAGAGTGTCCTTGTTTAGCAGTGGGGAGTCCCAATGCGACACATCGACCATGAAGGCCTCAGCGCCATCATGTTCGCCATTGAGAATATTGGCGATGGCCAGCTCTGGCGTAGGTTCGCTGACAATGGCAGCAAGATAAGGGGATTTGAGCTTGAGAAAAGAGGGACGCATGTTTAACTCCTTTTGCAAAAGTTATGCTCAGTTTGCGACAACGACGTTGACAACGATATTTCCGCTACGGCGTAGCTACGGTATGGCTGATAGTCAAATTGCGCAGCAGTCCCCTGTACGGATTTTCGGTTGACCAGGTGCCTATGGTGGTCGGCATATCATACAACCCCGGGCCAGGCGCTGGGAACGGTCCGACTGCCTGCCCGTTGATGACCATGCGTACTGCAAGCAAATCATAAATCACGGTCACCGTGTTCCAGACCCCAGCGCGCAGCGGCACATCAGCCGTGAAGTCCCAGCTCTTCACCATATAATCAGAGTAGCTGCCGCGCAACGTGCCATCAGCGATTTCGAGGCTGGACAGCGTGCCGACATATTCACGGCGGCACCCAAGCAGGAATTGCGGCCGCGTGACATCATCGGGCTTAATGTCAAAACTCAACGTAAAGCCAGAACGGCGCGGGATGACTCCGATGGGGAAAGCGACGTGTTCGCCGCCGCGGAAGCGCAAGGCCGGAACCCCGTCCGCCTGCGGCTCCAAAGCCGGGACAAAGTCAGTGATTCCGGCCCAAATCTTCTGCGCATTGCCCAGCCCTGGCGAAGCGCCGTTAGAGCAGCTGCCTCCGCCGCCCAAGCGCAAAGAGGCTAAATTGTAAAAACCGCCGCGAATTCCCCACAAAGGCCGGGCAAACGCATTGGGCACGACAATGCCGCGTGCGTCTGACCAGTCAAAGTCAAGCTGCGGCACTAGGTTAGAAGGCACTGCCACCGTGACCGGGCGTTTCTGCATAGAGGAATAGACCGTCACCGGCACAGTCTCCGCTGCCAGCGGCGCAGTCAGCACTGGACGCGACCGCCAAATCCGGCCGCTGGGCGCTACCAGCTGCAACTGCATTACCGAGCAAAGCTGGTCTGGCGCAAAGTTGACCGAAAACTGTGTCGTGTCCGCATTCAAATCATCGGGCTGCTGCAACTGCCGCAGGTGCCTGGTCAAGGCCACGGTGAAACCGCCCTTGCCGCCATAGATGACCGTCTGTTTTGTCAACAACTCGGTCAATGGCAGCACTGCCTCGACCTGGTCGTCAAAAGCTATGCGGATGGACGCCGAGCCAGCCGCCGAGCGCGGAATCGAAATCATCCCTCCCCGAAACCAGTGACTCACGGGGAAATTCTTCACGCTCCAAGCGCCGTCCTTGACGACTCTGCGGTCGACTTTCCAATGCGAAGGAGCGCCTTTGACAGCGATTCGGCCAGTCACCTTCTGCGGCAACAGGGAATTAATCGACAGCCTGACCACGACATTTTCATCATTTTCACGCGGGGGTTGGAAGTCGCCGCCGCCAGCAGTGTAAACCGCGTCCCAGTTGTCCAGGAGCTCAACCTGCTTCAGGGTTTCGGAGGCTTTGACAGCGCCAGTCGCCCGCAGGATGCCAGGTTCGGCCGTAGGTGCCAGGGTCAGGCTGGCCTCGGCAGCGGGAATAAGGTCTCGCAGGCATTGCTTGACCCACTTGTAGTCGTTATTCCAGGTCGCTTGCAGCTGCACGGCTGGCAAGCCGTCAGACCAGACCGTGGTCTGGCCATTTTTAGTCACAGCCAATTCCAGCAGCACCACGCGTTCGCCGGCCAGGACTTCGGAGCCGATTGTGGGGCGATGCTCCTGCAATTCACCAGCTTTGAAGACGCAGGCGGGGAATTCATGCAGCAGCCGTCCATCCAGACTGCGGAGCCGTAGAACCACCTCGTAGCGCGATTTGTCGCCAGGTTGGTCCGGGACATTGAGCAGCTCCACCGCAAACAATTCACCCAGGCAGAGGATTTTGCGCACGGAGACGACCAGTCCGGGGATATCCAGATTGTCGCCCGGCAGCGCGAAGTCTTTTTCGCCGCGAGTCCAGTGGGTGATGTAGCGCATAACCCGCATATAGGCCAGGCCATTGAACACGGTCGGCCGCAGGCTGGTATTTTCATTCTGCTCGTCCCATTCCGGGATGTTAATCACATCGGCCCCGGCTTGTAGTGCTGCCATCAGCGAATGTCGCAGCGTCCGTGTGCCGTCGCTGCTCAGGGTGTGTCCCAGACGGCCGGCATTCGAGTGCTCGGCCACTGCCGAGGCTCCGAAAATCTTGTCCTTGAACTCAGGTTCGCGGAACACCTCTGCTGTCACCGCCAGAACAGCCTGGGCCCGGGCGAGGTTAAACACCCTCTCATTGTCGCTCAACGTGCCATTCGTCGACATCCCGACCCAGGCAAAGCCATCAAACTGCCGCAAATCAGCGCGCAGCTGCTGCTTGATTTCCTCTTGCAGGGCCGGCGCGAGTGCGCCGCCCTCCAGCGGGTCATTCCGGATCGCCTCATTGAACGGACGTCCCATCATAAAGAGGAAACGGTCGCCGAATTTAGTGCGCATTTCATCGCGATAGGCGCCCAGGGAAACATCGGTCACGCCGTAAATCCAGAACAGCTTTTTGCCGTCAATCGCCAAGGTGGTTGGTGATTCGAGGATCACCGGCGTGTCCTGGTCAACATCGTACTTAAAGCTGCCGCCGGGCGTGATGATTGGCACCAGGCAGAAGTCCGGCCGAGCCGACGCATCCGCAAAGCCGACAAAGTCCGACCTGGTCTTGTTACGGATTGCTGCCTGCCAGTATCCATAGCCGTCCAGGCCATACAAGCCGACCAGTTCCTGCATCTTGGCAAAGTCCGGCGCCTGGATGCGTCGGTCGTCCGGGTCAATCGGCGCAAAGTCGGAGCTGACGAACAACGGCCAGTCCACCCAATTGGAATAATACGCATTGCTGCGATTGCGCAGCGTGTATTTCATCTGCGCCTGGCTGAAGATGATTGGCCGTTCCAGACGATGCGGCTTAGGAAACTCAAGCCCAGACACAGTGGCGCAGCCGCACATCGACACAACGGCGCAACCGCATAACGACAACAACACGAACTGTTTATACATTCATCATCTCCAGACGACCGCGCTCGCCTTGACAACCATTGTATCCCGCTGTCAGCGGAACCATGACATCATGCCTGCCAAAATCCCCAGTCTTTGCATCACTGTCCACTCAAGTCCACTTCCGTCCACGTCCATTGTCCACTAACGTCCACTTCCGTCCACAGTCCATCGTCTACTAACGTCCATTAAAGTCCACTAATGTCCATTATCCACTGTCCATTAAAGTGTCTTCTCCGAGGCGCCTAGCTCTGCAACTTGTCGGAACTCCGAGTATCAATGAGTGACCGCTTGCCAGTAGAATCAACTGTAACTTTACTTCCCTAAGCCCTAGTTTGCAAACCAGCGAAACAGAAGTAGATTTTGTTAATTTTGTCAACAGTTGCGCACACGCTGTCGCGGAGCCAACCTGGATGATGACTCGACGCTTCAATGATTCAATAAAAAGGCTCCCCAAACCGAGGATAATCATGCCTAATTTTCGCATTCTTTGCCTCACTGCGCTGGCTGCGTTGCCCCTTTGCGCCTGGGAAGCCACCCGGCATTTTGACTTCACCGGTTCGCATACGCTCAAGCCCTATCCAGCGGCAGTGGCCGGAAGCCTGAGCAAAAACCAAGATGGCTATCTGCTCCACAAAAACCCGGAACTGGAAAAAGCCTGCGTGTATTTCAACCTTGCGATACCTCCCGAGGCCAAGGCTATGAAATATGCCTTCACCTACAAGAATACCGACGGCGCCGTGCCACAACTGACCGTGTCCTTCAATGTAAAAGACGGCGGCAATGGCAGCAACGGCATGAAAAAAATCACCTTCCCAAATTCTCCCGACTGGCGCACGCACGAAGTCCTGATCTCAATTCCGAATGGCACGGCCACCATCCAATGCACGCACGCCGCTATCGCTCATGCCTACGAACTCGCTCTCAAGACCGTTGACATCACCTTCTTGTCCGACACCTTCGCAATCACAGCAGCGCCGCCCGGATTTTCGCCGGCAGTCCCGCCCTCCCAATGGCAAAACGTCGCCTTGCTGCCCGGCTTTCACATCTGCGTCACAGCCGAGCCGGCCGCTGAACAGACCGACCTGAAGCTAACCTTTGACCAGCAGAACCTATACGTCGGCTTCCTGGCACAAATAAGCTCACGGCAAGCTTTGGTCGCCAAAGTCGAAGACAAAGGGCCGGATGCCGCTGTCTTCAGAGACGACTGCCTCGAGCTTTTCCTGTCAGCGCCAGAACGCAACCTAGCCTGGCACTTCGCAGCCAATTCCAACGGCAGTCGCTTTGACGGAGAAATCAGGCAGAGAGTCCCAGGCGACCCCTGGAAGACCCAAGGTGACTGGAATGGCGATTGGACAGTCACCAACTTCCTGGAAGACAACCTCTGGCAGGCAGTCTTCACTATCCCCTGGAAAACTCTCGACTTTGCCGGCATTCCCCAAAATCCGCTCGGCTTCAATGCCGGACGTGAGAACAAAGCCAGCGCCGAAAATTCCCAGTGGAATGCATACGATGGCAACTTCCATGCGGTTGACAAATACGCTGTCCTCGACTTGGCCAACGGCACCATCGAAAGGACGCGCCGTGCTGACCGGGCCTCCTTTATCGTCAACCGCCTGAATCCGCAGTTTGAAGCCGTCCTCACCCAGGAGCCCGGCAATTTCCGCACCGGCACCTGGGGCACTGCCCTGCTCCGAGAATTCCCGGAAAAAATCCGCCAACTGTATTCTGCGGAGGAAGAGCTGGCCTGGCAGGACACCCTGCTGGCCGCCCGTGGCGACGCTGGCATGCTGGGACCGCCCCTGCCCTGGGCCAATAGAAACCTAATCGGCGGCTGGGAAAAAATGCGTCAGCTCCATGAGCAATTCGGCACCAAGTTCCCCTACTACCTCTCCAACAGCGCTGTCACTCGCATGGCCATCGAAGCCGGCGCCAAATACCACTACGGCAAGACTGCCATTGACCCGGCCTGCGAAGGCTATCGGGAATTTGTGGTCAACAGACTTGAGGAACTCAAAACCAAGCCCTATTACCCGCAATACCTCGAACACGTCGGACTCGTCTTTGGCATTGATGAGCCGACCAACTCGGTCAGAAACGTCTATAGCCGGATGCGTAACCCCGCCCTGGCCACTGCCTTGGATGATGCCGACGCCGAAATCAAGGCGACCACCGGCTTCGGACGCTTCGGACTCTATGACGGATTCGCCGAGCCAACGCCTAACATCGAATTCGAAAGGATTGCCTTCTGGCGCTGGTGGAGCGCCAACTTCGCCCGGTACTGCCGTGAAGTGCAGGCCAAAGTACGCGAAGTCTTTCCTGGCGTCGACTTCAAAAGCACCAACCGCAATACTGTCTCCGGCGTCTGTCCGATGGACGTTGCCCTGCTGTCTCCCTACTCTGACTGGATCAGTTGCGACCCATATCCCACCAGCACCGCAGCCAGCTATGACCTAGGCCGCGCCCTGTACCACCCCGGATTCAGCGCCAAGATGCTCGGCGACCTCGCCGCCCAAGCAAAGCTCTGCGTCACCCCGCAGAATTTCATCTACCGCGGCGGCCGTCCTCGCCCCGAGGAAATGCGCGAATGGGCCTCACAATGCCTGAAAGTCGGCGCTAAAATGCTCTATTGGTATGTTGAAGGCCCCAATACCCTGATGAATATGTGGGACGGCAACCTTGAGGCGCTCTCCATCAACAAGCAGCTGAAGACCCTGCCCCGCC
>JAAZKI010000458.1 GCA_012799905.1 Lentisphaerota bacterium
AAGCATTTAAGCAGCCTCAAAGCCTTTCAGAAAACCCCTAACAATGATAAGGAAGCTGAAGCATGAAAATCGCTATTCCGTTGGCAGACGGCAAGCTCTGCCTGCATTTTGGACATTGCGAGCAGTTTGCCGTAGTTGAGGCTGATGCAGCCGCAAAAAAGATTGTCAAGGTGGAGAAGTTGACTCCGCCGCCACATGAGCCTGGCGTGCTGCCGCGCTGGCTTGGTGAACAAGGCGTCAACCTGGTGATTGCCGGCGGCATGGGCGGTCGCGCCCAACAGTTGTTTGCGAGTCAGAATATTGAGGTTATGACCGGAGCGCCGGTCGCAACCCCGGAGCAGCTCGTCGAAGCCTATTTTGCCGACACTCTGCAACTCGGCGAAAATACTTGCGATCATTGACGAATCCTGGAGGGGGGGGAGAGGGAAAATTAAAAAGAAGTTAGTAAAAAGGCAAAATGGAACTTGCCTAGGGCAGCGCTGGTCTTATTAAACAACATCTTGATGAGATGGTTTGCATGGTCTTCATAGGCTCGATTCCTTGACAATAATTTTACGATAATAGCGTTATAAGGGTTTGGCCGATGCGGGCTTGCAGCACAAGCCAGAAAGATGTCGTTTTATCCGCGGAAAATGCCTATTCGGCAGGTTCCACCTGCATTCCTTCATTGCAACAAGGAGAAAGAAGAGTAATGGAAGAGAAAAAGAACACCATGCCTTTGCTTGGCGAAGCGTTTCCAGAGTTGGCGGTTCAGACTACGGAAGGCCCGATGAATTTGCCGTGCGACCTGAAGGGAAATTGGTTTGTGTTCTTCAGCCACCCGGCTGACTTCACGCCGGTCTGCACAACTGAGTTCGTGGCGTTCCAGAAGCGC
Source organism: Lentisphaerota bacterium (assembly GCA_012799905.1). Lineage (GTDB taxonomy): Bacteria > Verrucomicrobiota > Lentisphaeria > Oligosphaerales > Oligosphaeraceae > JAAZKI01. The sequence continues at coordinate 875 of JAAZKI010000458.1, forward strand.
TATGACCAGTTCAAGGCCTTGGGATGCAAGCTGGTCGGTATGTCGATTGACCAGGTCTTTTCGCACATCAAGTGGCTTGAATGGATCAAGGACGTGCTCAAAGTCGATATCGAATTTCCTGTCGTGGCGGCCAATGACGCCATCGCCATGAAACTCGGTATGCTGCATCCCGGCATGGGAACCAACACCGTGCGGGCAGTGTTCATCGTCGACCCCGAGGGAATCGTTCGCCTGATCATGTACTACCCGCAGGAAATCGGCCGGAATATTGACGAGATCGTGCGCGCGGTCAAGGCGCTGCAAATCTCCGATGCCAAGAATGTGGCCGTCCCAGCTGGCTGGCCCAACAACGAGTTGATCCAGGACAAGGTCATTGTGCCGCCGCCGGCCGACATGAAGGGCGCTGCCAAGCGCCGTGCTGGTGAGTACGATAACTTCGACTGGTGGTTCAGCTACAAGAGCAAAGACGCATAAGAACTCATACGAAAAGCCCCTGTCAGCAGACTCAACCGCACTCATCCGCACTATCTGTGGAGGTATGCAGGAAAGAGCTGCTGACAGGCATTACATCGTCAACATCGACGTTATGCCGGGGCTTTCGGATGATTTCACGCAAGAGTCGTCACAACCCTTTGCCTAAGCTCTGCTTCGGCCGGATTTCTCCTGGCAGGAGCAGAGCTTTTGTAGTATTATTATGGTTAGGCGCTGTTGGCTCGCCCTGGGGCTGCGCGCAAGGTGAAAGGCCAGCAGTGTCTGGCCGTAAGAACAGGAGGACTGACCCATGTTGTTTCAACAATTCAAGGTCGATGGTCTGGGGTGTTTTTCCTACCTTCTCGGCTGTCCGGCGGCGGGCACGGCGTGTGTCGTTGACCCCGAGCGCCATGTTGACCGCTATCTGAAGGTGGCCCAGGACAATGGCTTGCGCATTACTCACATTTTTGATACGCACCTGCATGCCGACCACATCACCGGCAGCGGCGAGCTTGCCGCACGCACTGGGGCGACCATCTACGTGCATCCCGGCGTCGAGGCGGCGTATCCGCATAAGGATTTGCATGACGGCGATCGTTTCAATTTCGGCAGTGCTGAGCTGGAGGTCATTGAGACGTTCGGCCATACCCCCAATTCCGTCACTTTTGCAGTCATTGACCACAGCCGTTCAGATGACGTGTTCGCGCTGCTGACCGGCGATCTTCTCTTTGTCGGTGACATCGGCCGACCTGACCTGGCCGGTGATGATTTGCTGGAAGAGCAGGTGAAGAATCTTTACGACAGTTTGTACAAGAAGCTGGCTCGCTTCCCGGACTGGGTTGAAGTCTATCCATCGCATGGCGAAGGCTCGCTTTGCGGACGCGGCATGAGCCCCAAGCCGGTCAGCACACTCGGTTTTGAACGCCGCAACAACCCGCTCCTGAATAACATGAGCTTTGAGGAGTTCCGCCAGATTATGACCTCGGAGTTCCAGGTTCGGCCGGATAATTTTGGCGTCATGGTCGCCAAGAACCGCCAAGGGCCCAAGCCGCTGGCCGAAGCCGCACCTTTCAACCTGATGACCGTGGAGCAGGTCGAAGCGGCGATTGCCAAGGGAGCCAAGATTGTTGACACGCGCGTGCCGAGCGCTTTTGGCGCAGCCTACATCCGAGGCGCTGTTAACATCGGCTTGACGCCGGCGTCCGTCAACTGGCTGGGCATGGTTGTCCCGGCGGATACGGACATCATCATCGTGGCGGACACAGCGGCCCGTGCCGAAGAAGCTGCCCGCATTTACCGCCGAGCCGGCTATGACTGCCTTATCGGTTACTTGGGCGACGGCATCAGCAGCTGGGCCGCCAGAGCCAAGCCGCTTGACCACCTGCCGCAGGTGACACCGCAAAGCCTCAAGCGCGTCTTTGAAAAATATCCCAATCACCTCGCGGTCGATGTGCGTTCCGATGGAGAATGGGCGGCTGGACATATTGACGGCGCTGTGCATATCCCAATCGAGAAGATCATTGCCGGCGACTTCACCCTGGACAAGGAACAGCACATTACGGTTGTCTGCGGTTCCGGCTATCGCGCCAACATCGCTGGCAGTATCCTGAAGTCTTTGGGCTATTCGAATGTCTTCAGCCTCATCGGCGGCATGACTGCATGGAAGGCGTCGCTGGCGACCGGTAAGTGACTCTGGCTCAGCAGCCTATAGCCTGCCGTATGTAGTCCAAGCTATTGAACCGCCAAGACGCCAAGGAAAGAATCCTGGCGTCTTTGGCGTTTTGGCGGTTATTCCCTCTTCAATAAGCCGCCGAGTCGCACTATGCGCAAAAGCTTCATGGCCTTTGAAGCCGCGCCTTGCCGCCCGCGGCATCCATGAGAGTCTGTAATCATGAAAAAACGCATATTTTCGGTTCCATCCTGGTTGCTTGGTTACGGCAAGCAGGACTTGCGGGGCGATGCTCAGGCTGGCTTGGTCGTAGCCGTCATGCTGGTGCCGCAGGCTATGGCATACGCGATGTTGGCCGGATTGCC
>JAAZKI010000329.1 GCA_012799905.1 Lentisphaerota bacterium
ATGAATTATGAATTATGAATTATGAAATGCGCCTCAGCATTCAACATTCAGCATTCAGCATTCAGCATTCAGCATTCAGCATTCTCGCCCCTAAAATTTGGTTTTCCCCTGCAACTTAAAAATCTGGTCTCGGAGCATAGCCGCCCGCTCGAATTCCAATGCTGCCGCAGCTTCCTGCATATCCTGCTCCAGACGTCGGAGAGTCTCGGTAACATCATACGTCTCGCTGTCTTCCGCCACGACGGCGGCCACGGTTTTCTCAGCGGCCTCATAAATCCGCAAGCTGCTCTGGACGCTGCGCCGGACTGTCTGCGGCGTAATGCCATGCTTGGCGTTGTAGCGCATCTGCCGTTCGCGTCGTTCGCGGGTCGTCTCCAGCATCCGCCGCATGCTGTCCGTGACATGGTCTGCATACAGGATGACCATGCCATTCTCGTTGCGGGAAGCGCGTCCGGCCGTTTGGATGAGCGATGTCTCCGACCGCAAAAAGCCCTCCTTGTCCGCATCCATCACTGCCACCAGGGCGACTTCCGGCAGATCAAGGCCTTCGCGCAGCAAGTTAATGCCGACCAGACAGTCAAAATCCCCGGCCCGCAAGCTGCGCAAGATGTCCACCCGCTCCATGGCGTCCAATTCAGAATGCAGGTATCGGCTGCGAATCTCAATCTTGCGCAAGTAGTCGGACAAGTCTTCGGCCATCCGCTTGGTCAGCGTCGTCACCAGGGTGCGTTCGCCCCGAGCCGCCCGGGCGCGAATTTCGTAGATAACGTCATCGACCTGATTAGCCAGGGGGCGGACTTCCACCACCGGGTCCAGCAGGCCGGTTGGGCGTACGACTTGCAGCACCGGCGCTGACAGCCCGAGTTCGTATGTGCCCGGCGTCGCCGACACAAAGATGAGTTGATGCTGCAAAGCGTCGAACTCCGCAAACGTCAGCGGCCGATTGTCCAAGGCTGAGGGCAGGCGGAAGCCATTGTCAACCAGGGTCTGCTTCCGGTTACGGTCAGCCGTGTGCATAGCGTGAATCTGCGGCAGGGTTGCATGCGATTCGTCGACAATGGTAATGAAATCATCAGGAAAATAATCGATCAGCGTGTAGGGCCGGGAGCCGGCTGGCCGACCAGCCAGGTGCCGGGAGTAGTTCTCAATGCCCTGGCAATAGCCGATCTCCCGGAGCATCTCCAAGTCATAGGTAGTGCGCTGGTGAATCCGCTGCGCCTCCACCAGACGGTTCGAACGCTCGAACATCGACACCTGCTCGGCCAACTCAGCTAGAATGCCCGCCTCCGCCGCCTTAATCCGTTCTTGCGGCATCACAAAATGCTTGGCCGGGAAAATATTGACCTCGTCGACCTCCTCCTTAACGGCTCGGGTGACAGGATCATGGCGCGTAATCCGCTCAATCGTATCGCCCCAAAACTGCACTCGAATAAAATCCTCGCGGTGCGAGGGATAAATCTCCAGCGTATCGCCGGCCGCCCGGAACTCGCCGCGTTCCGGGGCGAGGTCATTACGCGTGTATTGAATCTCCACCAATCGGCGCAGCAAATCATCGCGCTGGATATCCTCGTTGAGCACGACCTTCGCCTTCATGGCAGCAAAATCATCAGGTGCGCCCAGGCCATACAAGCATGACACGCTGCAAACGACAATGACGTCGGAACGCTCTAACAACGCGCCGGTAGCAGAGAGGCGGAGACGCTCCAGGCCGTCGTTGATAGCGGCGTCCTTGGCAATATAGGTGTCGGTCTGCGGTATGTATGCTTCCGGCTGGTAGTAGTCATAGTAACTGACAAAGTATTCAACAGCGTTTTCCGGGAAAAAGGCTTTGAGTTCGCTGTACAGCTGCGCCGCCAAGGTCTTGTTGTGGGACACGATCAGGGCCGGACGCTGCACCGCCGCAATCACGTTGGCCATGGTGAACGTCTTGCCAGAGCCAGTCACCCCCAGCAGGGTCTGGTGACGCTGACCCGATGCCAGGCCGGCGCTCAGGGCAGCAATCGCCTCCGGCTGATCGCCAGCCGGGGAAAACTCGGATTGAAGAATAAACTTCTTAGTCGCCATCTCGTTATGTGCCTTGTCACCATCACCAAGAAAGGTTATCGGTCACTGATTGATACTCGGAGTCCCGGCGTGCAGCGGTCTCAGGAAAGGGGCGAGGGGCGAGGGGCGAGGGGCGAGAGTGAGTTTGGACTACACTGGCCACCATGTCCACACCGTCCACCATGTCCACACCGTTCATACCTTTTTGCGCCGTAGGCGCTTAACCATGCTTAACCCCAGGCTTCAGCCTGGGGAAGGGCGTACTCCAAAAGCAGTGCCTTGTAAAGGCACTACAGTTAGCGCTGAAAACATACTATCGGGATGACCGTTATCAAACGGTGACCCATCACCCGGAAAGACGCTTCTGCGACCGCCGGAGATGTCATTTGCGCAAAATCATACTATACTAATGGAACTGCCGATCCGCCAGAAGCGACCGCGTGGATTTTGTTAGTTAACGGCAAGCGGCAAGCGGCGAGCGGCGAGCGGCTTGGGTACTGTTGTTTCACCTCTGTTCAGTGCCCGGGCTTTAGCCCGGGGCAAACTTATGCCACCTCAACCACCAACTCACTCACCACCGCGGGTCCTATTCCTGGATTGCGCCCCGTTCAGCGGCGGCGCTCAGGAAAGCCTGCTCAGCCTGCTGACGGCTCTCCACGGCCAAGGCCAGCCAATGCTGCTGCTGACAGCCGACTCCAGCCCGAACGGCCTGGGCGAACGCGCCCAAGCAGCCGGCATCAACACGACTGCCATCACGGCTCGCCATTGGCGCAAATCCCTGTCCGGCCTCCAGCAATTCCGGGTTGACCACCGCGCGGTCGCACCCTTGCTGCAACAGGCAACCGCCGACTTTCGCCCTGATCTCGTCCACTGCAACGGCATCCGAGCGGCCCTGCTCTACCGCATGGCCATGCCAAAAGCATCACAACGCCTCCCAGTTGTCATCCACGACCGCGATTTGCGCCTTCCCTTCGGCGTCCGGACTTGGCTGGCACGAAGTCTGTCTCCACGCATCGCCGCCATTTCCTCAACTGTCGGTCGCCTTTGGCAACACTGCCTGCCGCTGCGCCAGATTCACGTGGTCCCCAATGGCTTCCCCCTGACGGACATCCAGGCGACAACGCCAGCCGCCCTGCCCTTTGCAACTGACAACGGCGCTGACGTGACATCTGTCATCCTCCCGGCAGACTTCGTCTCCTGGAAACGACACGACCTTTTCTTGCGTACTGTAGCGTTGACTCAACAACAAAAAATGCCTCTGCGCGCAATTCTCCGCGGACGCGCTCGCGACGCTGCTGGCCGCCGCCTTCTCGAACGCCTGCGCCGACAGGCCGCCGCCTTAGGACTCACCCCGGATGTGCTGGCTTTCGTCACTGACCAAGGCCCTGCCCTGCCCTGGATCGCTGCCGCTGACATCGTATTCGCCTGCGCCCGCCACGAGCCTTTCGGCCGCACTATCGTGGAAGCGCTGGCGCTAGGCAAGCCCGTCGTCGCCACGCCAACTGCCGGAGCACCGGAAATCATTGCCGACTGCCCTGCCATCACCATCGCCGACGATGACCACGCCGCGCTAACCAAGGCGCTAGCCGCCTGGCTCTCCCCGGAGCGACGCCGACAATGCGCTGCAGCCGCCAGAGCGCGGGCAGAATACTTCTCCATGAGCCGACACGTCACCGGCATCCAGGCCATCCACGCACAATGCTTGGAGTAAACGCGACAACGCCAAAAACCTATGCCAACTTGTCGTAATCGGTCACTCATTGATATTCGGAAATCTGATGAGCAGCAGTCTCAGGAAAGGGGCGAGCGGCGAGCGGCGAGAGTGAGTTTGGACTACACTGGCCGTCATGTCCACACCGTCCACCATGTCCACATCGTCCACATCTTTTTGCGCCGTAGGCGCTTAACCATGCTTAACCCCAGGCTTTAGCCTGGGGGGAGGCATACCCCAAAACTGGCGCCTTGTAGAGGCGCTACAGAAGACTGCCCCATTACAACTTGTCCCGCCATTACCGTAGCGTCAGCAGGAAACTTTCCCTTTCCAGACTATATTAACACCAGCTTGCCGTCCCCCACCTACAGCATTCAATCGAAAGGTTTTTCCATGACCACTTATGCCGTCAAAGCCGGCGTCAACCTGGCCCTGAGCAACAACGAGAAACGCCAGCTTCTGGAGCAGGCAATCGCCAAGTTCAACCGCCCCTTGAACAAAGTCCTGATCATCCCGCCCGACATCACGCGCCTCAATTCCAATGCCGGGCCATTGACAGCAATGCTCTATGACATCCTCAGCCCCAAGGCCCATGTTGACATACTGCCGGCCCTCGGCACCCATTTCCCCATGACCGAACATGAAATTCGAGTCATGTTCGGCAATGACATTCCCCTGGACCGCTTCATAGTGCACGACTGGCGCAATGACGTCGTTACCCTGGGCGAAGTCCCCAGCGAACTGATTAAAGAATGGTCAGAGGGCAAGCTTGACTACTCGGTCAGCGCCCAATGCAACAAAATCCTCTTCCAAGGCTATGACCTCATCCTGTCCGTTGGCCAAATCGTCCCTCACGAAGTCGTCGGTATGGCCAACTACACCAAAAATATCATGGTCGGCGTCGGCGGCGCAGACATGATTAACAAGTCCCACTTCCTCGGCGCCTCCTACGGCTTGGAAAGGCTGATGGGAGTCAATGACACACCCGTCCGAAAACTTTTCAACTACGGCGTCAAGACCTTCCTCAGCGATCTACCGATCCTGTACGTCCTGACCGTCATGGCCAAAAATCAGGCCACCGGCCAAATGGAAATGCGCGGGCTGTTCATCGGTGACGATGACGAGACATTTGCCCAAGGCGTCAAGTTGTCCCAGCAAACCAACCTCGACCTGATGGACGAGCCGGTCAAAAAAGTGGTGGTGTACCTCGATCCGGAAGAATTCCGCAGCACCTGGCTGGGCAACAAGGCTGTCTATCGCACCAGGATGATGATTGCCGATGACGGCGATCTGATCATTCTGGCCCCGGGTCTGAAGCAATTTGGCGAAGACCCGCAGAATGACAAGATCATCCGCAAATACGGCTACAAAGGCACGCCAGCCACCTTGAAGGCAGTCGCTGAAAATGAAGACCTGCGCCAGAACCTCGGCGCTGCCGCGCACTTGATTCACGGCTCCAGCGAAGGACGTTTCCGCATCACCTATTGCCCAGGCCCGGACATGAGCAAAGAGGAAGTCGCCTCGGTTGGATTCATCCCCGGCGACCTCAAAGAGATGACCGCCAAGTATAATCCCGAAACGCTGAAAGACGGCTTCAACACCCTACCGGACGGCGAACAAATCTTCTACATCAGCAACCCGGCCCTGGGACTGTGGGCGCTCAGAAGCAAATTCCAGGCATGAGCTAAAACTGGAAAGATTCATTCACCCGCAGATGACGCTTAGCTAAACATACGGCAAACTGAAGCTTGAACTACGTACGGCAGCCTCCGTCCACCATGTCCACATTTATTTGCGCCGTAGGCGCTTAACCATGCTTAACCCCAGGCTTTAGCCTGGGGAAGACATACCCCAAAACTGGCGCCTTGTAGACGCTACCGGGATGTCTACCAGCACAATCACTGCGCCAAATCTCTACTTTCTGTCATAAGTTCTCGCACATTACCAAAATTTATGTATCACCCTTACAGGGCTCCAAATCTATGCCATCTCACCCAGGGTAAGCCGGGCCTGGCGGCCCGGCTTACCCTGGGCTTCTATGTGTCACCCTCCGGGCTTTTGCCGCTTTGCGGCTG
>JAAZKI010000258.1 GCA_012799905.1 Lentisphaerota bacterium
TGTCTTGAGTTCCTTGGCGCGTCCACGACGTTCCCAGGCATGCCGCAAGCCAAACTGGAAACATTCGGACAGAAAGTTGAACACGTCGAAAACCGTCGATTTGCCGCACCCATTCGGCCCAAGCAAGACCATAAATGGCGTAATCTTCGCCAACTCCACATCCTGAAGGGCACGGAAATTCCGCACCCGAAGATACTCTATTCGCGGGGGATTCCTGCGCTGAATAAGCTCATTGTCCATGCCTCAACTCCAGTGAAATTGCCAGTCACACAGATGCCCAGGCCGGTGATGGAAAGCTCGTCTATCTTGTCCATTTTGCCCAATCAAGCCCTTGCGTATTTGCATAAAACTCTTCCCTAAAATTAGGAATATGCCATTGCAGGCGCTCTCCTTGCCGCTGCGCCGCTTGCCAATGGCGTCTGCATCGGCTGACGGGGTGCCAGCGAGCAGAATACCGCCCCACAAGAGAAACTTCGCCGTGGAGCATCCCGCCAAGAGGCGAAAAGGCCTAAAGCTCCGGAATCGGCCTCACCTTGCCATCCCAAAACAGCCAAGGTGCAACTTGAAATATCCCAGCAGCCTTGCTGGTCAAATTCCCGGACAGACTCAAGTATGCAAATAATATCAGTTGTTATCAAATGTTGTCAAATGGCAATGCCTACTCACATTGTAATCGGTCACTGATTGATACTCGGAGTTCCGGCGAGTAGCGGCCCCAGGAAAGGGGCGAGGGGCGAGGGGCGAGAGTGAGCTTGGCTTACGCTATCTGCCATGTCCACCGCGTTCACCGACGCATAACGGCAGAAATGCTAAAAGTGCGAAACACACGGCGGCCTATAAGGCTATACTATTGCGTACGGCATCCTCCGTCCACTATGTCCACACCGTCCACCATGTCCACATCTTCTTGCGCCGTAGGCGCTTAACCATGCTTAACCCCAGGCTTCAGCCTGGGGAAGGCATACCCCAAAACTGGCGCCTTGTAAAGGCGCGACAGTTAGCGCTGGAAATATGCTGTCGGGATGACCGTTATCAGTGGCTGGCCAATTACCCACATTCCGACTATGTTCCAAAAGACACATTGACTTCATGCCGAAAACACAATATATTTAACAGAAGTAGTCATATTCCGACTATTTTCGTGAAAAATAAAGACATGAACAGACTGACAAAACAATTTTTCCAGGCGCCAACCGGGGTATTTACTCAATCGGACGTGGCCGCTTTGATTGACGGAACTGATTTCAGCCGTCACGGGCTGCTCAAACGGGCTATGTCAGCCGGGGAGATTTTGAATATCCGACGTGGCCTTTACTGCCTGGCGCCGGAATTCCAGAAAAAGCCGATTAGCGTTTACAGCTTGGCTCAGCGGATTTACGGCCCCAGCTACATCAGTATGGAGACCGCCCTCAGTCATCACGGCTGGATTCCGGAGGCTGTCTATACCTGCACCTGCGCGAGCTTTGGCAACAGCAAGGAATTCGAGACGCCTCTGGGTGTGTTCAGTTACAAACGTGTTCCACAGCATACGTTCTTCCATGACGTTCAGCGCTGCCACGATGAAAACGGCAATGTCTTTTTCATGGCCTCGCCCGCTAAAGCGTTGGTTGACTATCTCTACGTTCACCAGTTGAAATGGACGAGGATTGACGAACCGATCGCCAGCCTGCGAATCGATGAGGATGAACTGGCCTGCGTTAAGGCGGAAGAACTAAAAGCGTTGTTGGACAACTACAGCAATGGCCGGGTAAAGCGTTTTTTAACGGGCTGGCTTAGCGAGGTGAAGTCATGAGCGTGCAAATGATCCAACAGCGATTATTGACCTATAACTGCAAAACAGATATTGAGGAGCAACAGGCTATTCGCGAGATTACGCAGGAAGTGGTGCTGGCCGCTCTTGGCCGAGGCGACTTTTTCAAACATGCGTTATTCCAGGGCGGAACCTGTCTGCGTATCTTCTATGGCCTAAACCGTTTTTCGGAGGGCATGGATTTTATCCTGAGAGAGGCCAATCCAGATTTCCAATTGAAAGACCACATCAAGCATCTGACCGATGAATTGGCGGCTTATGGATACAATATTGAAATCACTGACCGCAACAAGGCCGACGCGACAGTTAAAAAAGCATTCCTGAAAGACGATTCTATCGGCAAAGTAATCAACCTGCGTCACCTCAACCAAGCTGGCTCGATGGCGAAAATCAAAATCAAACTGGAAGTGGACACCAACCCGCCGTCGGGTAGTGGCCATGAGTTGAAATATCTTGATTTCCCGTTTGTTTCGTCGGTGGTTGTGCAGGACAGGCCCAGTTTATTCGCCGGGAAAATTCACGCCCTGCTTTGCCGCGAGTATATCAAGGGACGCGACTGGTACGATTTTATCTGGTACACCAGCAATCGCACCAGCATCAATTACGATTTTCTAACTTCGGCAATCAATCAACTTGGCCCCTGGCAAGGCCAATCGATCGCTGTTGATAAGGCATGGCTGTTGAATGAGCTAAAACGGAAAATCGTTTCAATGAACTGGAAACAAGCCGCAGAAGATGTCCGGCATTTTGTGCGAGTGACAGAACAGCCTTCGCTTGATTTATGGAGCAAAGAGCTGTTTTTAGGACAGCTGGATAAGCTTAAATAGAGGGTGTCCAAAAAGGTTTTTAACCACGAAAGGCTTAGGGTGGACTATAGCGTCCACAACCTAAAATTTATGTGTCACCCTTCCAGGGCTCCAAATCTATGCCATCTCACCCAGGGCTGCGCCGGGCCTGACGGCCCAGCTTACCCTGGGCTTCTATGTGTCGCCCGCCGGGCTTTTGGGTTCTTCCGGTGTTTAGGAAAAA
>JAAZKI010000003.1 GCA_012799905.1 Lentisphaerota bacterium
AATTTTCTGCATGCCATCATCCTCGGCATACTCGGCGCCACCATACTCTCGCCATTCCATAAGCGCGTGCTCCGATTCGTCCGTCAGTTGGCCAGAAAACTGCGTCGCCGCCGGAAAAAAGCGCCGGCTGGCTGGCGGCGTGACCGGCGCGCGTACGCCCGCAGCGTCCAGCGCGGCTATCACCGCACTGCTGCCTTAATCTCGGTCGTCGGCGTCTTCTGCATTATCGCCATTCCGGTCGGATTCTTCTCCTTCTCCGTCATCCGCCAAGGCCGCCGCACCCTGTCCTCCAGCCTGCGCTGGATTCAAAGCGGCGAGCTGGAAAGGCAATTCAAAACCTTATCGCAAAAATACGACTTGCAAAGCAAATGGGAAAAAATCATATCACTGACCCAGCTGAACTGGCAGCAAGACGAGGTCATGCTGGACGAGGCCGCGTCATCCATTGACGCTGACGGTAATCCCAAGGCCGATTTGCCGCCTACTGACGACGGCGACGCACTGAATCCGGACGCAAAGGCGGAATCCGCAGCAATGCAATCATTGCCGCCAATCGACAGCGACACCGCCTCACTCCTGGAAGACGCCAACGCCGCTATTCCAACGCCGCCGCCCGACCTGGGCAAGGCCATCGTCGCCCTCAGCCGAAAAGTCGTCACCGTCATCATGGACAGCATCCTCACCATTCTTGCCCGCACCTGGATACTCGTCCTGAATTTCTTCATCATGCTTTTCGTCATGTTCTACGCTTTCCAGGACGGTAAGACTTTCATCAACTACCTGCGCCGGATTTCGCCCCTGGGCGACGTTGAGCAAGTCCTGGTTCTCAACCGCATCCGCGACGTGGCCCGGGCAGTCTTCGTCGGCATCCTCGGGACTGCGACCGTCCAAGCCATCGTTGCCATGATTCTGTTCAGAATCGTCGGCATCCCGGCTTTGTTCTGGGGTTCGTTGCTGGGCATCTGCTCGCTCATCCCATTTGTCGGCACGACCCTGGTCTGGGTTCCGGCGGTCGGGTATCTCTTTCTCACTGGACAGCACGGCGAGGCCATTTTCCTGGCCATTGGCTGCGGCCTCATCGTCGCCAACATCGACAATATCCTGCGGCCATTGTTTATGAGCGGGGGTCGCACTGGCATGTCCTACCTGGTGCTGTTCTTCTCCATCCTCGGCGGCCTGCAAGCATTCGGGCTGGTCGGCGTCCTCTACGGCCCCATGATCAGCGGACTGGCCGCCCTCTGCCTGCTCATCTTCAGCACTCAATTCAAGACTGGCGGCAAGACGACGACAACCACCCATAAAACGTAAAGAGCGCGCACGCCGCTATCCAGCCGCATCCGCGCCCTCTTGCAGCCTCGCGCTTAACGGTATTTTTCCAGACCCGCGACCCAGTCTAAAAACGCCGGCTGAAACCAGCGCGACGGCTCTGATTGCAATTTTGCTAGGGTGACATCGACCAGCGGCCTGGTGCGAATCGCCCGCAATGTCGCCGAACCGAGACGTGTCTGCAACAGCAGCCCCTCAGCTGCGAGTTCCGCCTGCATAGCCTCACTGCTATAGAAGGGCCAGATACGATGCACCCGGTTCATGCTCAAGGTCGCCCGCGCCTCAGCCCGTCGCGCCGCCGGAATCGTGGCTAAATGCTCCATCACCAGCTGCCCCTCAATGGCATGCTTCATGGTGCAGAAACGCATGGTCACGCCGATGAACGCATACAGCGCATTCCACTCATACAAGCGCCACCAGGGACTCACCCGCGCAAACGCTGTCTCACTCCACGGGGACGGACGCTCGCCGCCCGCCCCATGCCGAGCCGTGAGTTCCCGGGCCCGAGCGCCAATCGCCGCCACCGCATGCGACCAGTGATTGCTCCGGTAACTGCGTGGGTCCGTCCGCAGCGCTTCAGCCAAGGCGCCAACATAAGTCGGGGACGTTTTCACGTTAAATAAATCCGGCGTTTCCTCCGGCTTGCCGCTGTACCAAAGACTCGGCGCCGCCACCGTACCACCCGGGCCGGATGCTGCCAGGATGCCGTCGAAAATCGTGGTCGCCCCGCCGTCAACTGTGCCCATGCTCTTAAAGGACGAATGGAAGATCACCGTGTCCCCCGGAACCGCTCCGACCGCCCGGAATGACGCCCGTACCTGTTCCTTGCCTACATGCACAGCAGGATCGCCTTTTTCTGGTTCCATGTCTACCTTCCCCAGTTCATGCCCTGAATGCCGTTCGACAGTAAGTTTCGACGATTTGTTACCTTAACGCACCAACCAGGCTTGTCAAGCACACTATATTACGTCGACGCAGAGTTGTTGCATTACATCTGGACTATCCGCTAAATGCAATTATTTTACACCCTACGCCGCCGCCTATTTCAACCTGCAACGGAGCAAACCCACGCCATGCGCCACCCCACTTTTTACCAGCCGACATCAGAACCGCCGCCCAACCCGGAAGCATTGCCAGAAGCTATGCCAGAGCCGACCGGATGGCTGTACACAGTCGGCTCACTGCTGCCACTGCTGTTGTCCATCATTTCACTGGTTCTGCTGGTCATCTGTCTGGTCCACGCCATCCGCACCCGGCAGGACGCCTGGTGGTTCTTCATCATTCTCTTTATGCCGACCCTTGGGCCGCTCGTCTATCTGCTGACTGTCCTCCTGCCGTCCTGGAAAGGCGAACGCGTCTTTACCTCCGCAGCAAAACGGACGTCAAGCTCCTACCGCCGCGAAATCAAAAATCTGGAACTGCGCCTGAGCCAAGTCGATACGGTCGCCACCCGCTCCGAACTGGGCGACGCCTGCCTAAAGGCAGGAGACTTTGCCAAAGCCCGCGAATACTTCCTCAGCTGCCTGCAAGGAAATTACCGAACTAATCCTTATTTCTGGTACGGCCTGGCCCAGGCATGCTATGAACTCGGACTCTATGATGAAGCACTTAACGCTATCGATAAAACCATGCAAGCCAATTACACCGACTATAAAAATGACCGCGTTCTCCTGAAAGCTAAAATCCTCGCTGAACTCAATCGCGACGAAGAAGCCATCAGCCTATTCCAGGAAGTCGCTAACTTCATTCCGACCCAGGAAGGTCTCTGTCGGCTGGGAATCATCCTCGAACGCAACAACCGCACCGAAGAAGCCAAGCAGGTCTTCCAAAAAATCCTCCGCAGCAGCCAAGCCATGACCCCAAAAACACGCAAACGCGAAAAACAGTGGATCGATACCGCAAAAAAACAACTGCAAAAATACGTCTAACGCAAAGGGCTGAATGCTGAATGCTGAGGCGGATAATTCCGGCACTGAAGTGCCGGCACTGGACGGAGGCGGGTGCTGGATGATAGGCGAA
>JAAZKI010000089.1 GCA_012799905.1 Lentisphaerota bacterium
GCAACTGCGCCACCCTCGGCGGCTTCATCGCCCACCGCGGCACCGGCGTGCTCAGCACCCGATATGGCAAAATCGAGGACATGATCATGAGCATGGAAGTGGTCACCCCCACGGGCGAAATCATCAATACGCTGCCCGTGCCGCGACACGCCTCCGGCCCGGACCTCGCCCAGGTGTTCTTAGGCAGCGAGGGCACCCTCGGCGTCGTCACCAAGGCGACTATGAAAATCCACCCTCAACCGGCAGTCCGCAAATTCCACGCATATCTCTTCTCGGATTTACACAGCGGCATGGTCGCCGGCGAGAAGCTCATGGCCAAACGCCTCCAGCCCAGCGTCATCCGCCTCTATGACCACGCTTCGACCATCAGTATCATCAAACGCGTTCTCGGCATCGAACGGAAGGGCGCTTACCTCGTCTTCGGTTTTGACGGCGAAGAGGACATCGTTGACTTGCAAATGAAAAAAGCCGTCGCTATCTGCGAGGAAACTGCTGTTGAAGACCTCGGCACCGAGGGGGGCCAGACATGGTGGGACCAGCGCTACAAGTTCTACTACCCGCCATACACATTCCAAATGCCCCAGGCCTTCGGCACCCTTGATACCGTGGCCACCTTCGCCAATATCGAAAATGTCTACTGGGCTATGAAAGAGGCTGTCAATAAGCATTGCCCGGAGGCCAACTACATCGGCCACTTCTCCCACTGGTATGACTGGGGCTGCATGCTCTACGCGCGCTTCATCATTGAGAAGCCGCCGCAGGACGCCGCCGTCGCCGTCGCCCTCTATAACCGCATCTGGGATGCCGCCATCCGCGCTGCCATTAAAAACGGCGGTGTCATCAATGAACACCACGGCGTCGGACTCAAGCTCGGCCGCATCATGCGAGACCTCTACGGGCCGGCCTTCAACGTCCTCGAAGGCATCAAAAAGACCCTCGATCCCAATAACATCATGAACCCCGGCAAAATGGGCTTCCAAGGAGTGTGATCACTATGAATATGGAAAAATATCTTGATGTCATCAATGCCTGCCGCTTCTGTTTCATGTGCCGACATCTGGCAACGCTCGCCGCTGCCACCGGCAAGGAAGCCGACACCCCCCGCGGCCATGCTCTCATCGCCGACCGTATCCGTATGGACAAGGCCGCGCTGACCAACCCCGATTACATCCGCACCTTCTACCAAGCTGATCTCAGCGGCGCCTGCCGCAAGCACTGCGTCAGCTCATACGACGAAGTCGGCCTCAAACTTGCTCTGCGCCAAGACATCGTTGAAGCCGGCCTCGCCCCGGCAGCGGTCAGCGAACTGGCCAAGGAATTCATGGATGTGCAATTCAAGGTCAGCGGCGATGGTGACATGCTCTATTACCCCCATCCCTGCATTGAAACCCACCAGCCTGAAATCGCCAAAGCCTTCTTGAGCGTAGTTCCCAATGTCAAGGTCATTGAAGGCGGCGACTGCGGCAAGGTGCTCAAAATCCTCGGCTTTGTCAAGGAATCCCAGGCTGTCGCGACGCGCTTCCAGGCCGCAGTGAAGGCCTCAGGCTGCAAGACCATCGTAGTCTCCAATCCGGCTGCCTACGACTTCCTCAAGACTGACGGCGCCATGGACGGCATCACCGTGCTGCACAGTTCGGAAGTGCTGCTCAAAGCTCAGCTGGGCTCGGCCGCCAAACTCGGCAAGCTGACCTTCATCAACAGCGACTTCCTGCGCAACTACCAGGACTGCAATGCGCCGATGGAATTGCTGACCAAGCTCGGCTGTGAGGTCGAACGCTTCGGCGCCAACTCCGAAGACTCCTACGCCTGCGGCGAAGGCTCCATGCCCGGCATCCGCCTCTTCCCGGAATTGACTCGGAAAATGGTCGAGCATGTCGCTGGCATCGCCAAACGCTTCGAGGTAGAGACCATCGTCACCCCGTCGCCCTTCACTAAGCACGCCTTGACGACTTATGCGCCGGAGTTGAAGGTGCTCGCGATTGAAGAAGTCGCGGCAGCGGCTAAATCATAAGACTTCACTGCGCAGATAGTCTCTCTGAACCAATGCAGCCCCGGGCAGCATCGTCCGGGGCTGCGTGTTTTTATTGACACCTGCCACTTCCAAACACGCTTTATCCTATCCACAAATGTCCGACGTAATCAGTCAGCGATTGAAAATTGAGTCGTATAGCGCCGCCTCCTTTGTCTTGTCTCATTCAAGTCGCCATAAATCCTCTGGGCGCCTCCGGTTGCCATTGATAGAGATAGAAAGCATCATGCCAGCGTGCATGCAGAATCCCACTCCAGCACAAAATCACTATGATTCTGTTGAAAACCGTTTGAAAAAGGGCGTGCAACAGCCTATTTTTTCAGCGGGCTTAGAAATCAGACCCCACCCACCCAAAGGGGGGCCACCCTCCCAAAATTTGTCACGCGCGCAAGGGCGGTCTTATATCAATGGCTGAGCTCGGGGAATTTCAACCTTGCTTCACTTGGTAACACCCTGTGAGCGGCTATATTTCCGGCACGCCTGTCGCCCAGCAAAAGCAGATTTTTATAGAAAAACAAGTTGGGCAGTCTGAGAGGAAATGACATGAGCGACCAGACGCCATTCAATACCTACTTCAAGGAGCTGCACGCGGTCGCGCACCAGGGTGACGCCCGCGAGGAAAGCTTCTACCCCGCGCTGGCAGCCATGCTGAAGGCCGTGGCGGAAGGAACTGGACGCAAAGACGTCATAGTTACCACGCAGCCAAGGCCAACCGACGCCGGCAACCCTGACTTCCGCCTGTGGAACGGCAGAGACAAGATCATCGGCTATGTCGAGGCAAAGAGACCCGACGTAGGGTTGGACGCCGTCGAAACTTCGGAGCAGCTCAGACGCTACCGCACGACGTTCCCGAACTTGATCCTGACTAATTTTTTCGAGTTCCGGCTCTACCGCAACGGGGAATGTGTGCAGACTGTCCAGGTGCCCCGGCCATCCGGCGCGCCCCGCCCGCACACGATTCCGCCCGTTGAAAAGGCAGACGAACTCCAGGCGCTGCTTGAACGCTTCCTCGACTTCTCGCTGCCAAAAGATTTCACGGCGAAATCGCTGGCCGTCGAACTGGCCAAGCGCACGCGCTTCCTGCGAAACGTGGTCGCCGAGCAACTCGCGCTGGAAGCCGAGCAGATCGCGCAAGAGAAAGAGGCGCCCGACGTTCCCCTCACCGGCTTCTTCGAGGCTTTCCAGACCTACTTGCTCGGCGCCCTGACGCCGGAGGACTTCGCCGACTTCTTTGCCCAGACGATTACCTACGGGCTTTTTGCCGCCCGCATCCGCGCCAACGGCGCCTTCAGCCGCCGCACGGCCTTTTTCAACATCCCGCACACCATCGGCGTCCTGCGAGACTTGTTCCGGTTCATCTCGCTGGATGGCCTGCCCGTGCAACTGGCCTGGTGCGTGGATGACATCGCCGAAGTGCTCGCCATGGCCGACGCCCCCGGCATCCTCGACAGCTACTACCACCAAGGCAAGGGCAGCGACCCTATCGTTCACTTCTACGAGACTTTCCTGACCCAATATGACCCGGCACTGCGCGAACTGCGCGGCGTCTACTACACCCCGGAGCCTGTTGTCGGCTACATTGTGCGCTCGCTCCACAATATTCTCAAGACTGACTTCGGCATGCCCGATGGCCTCGCCTCAGACGGCGTGACCTTGCTTGATCCGGCTGCCGGCACCATGACCTTCATCGCCCACGCCGCCGCGCTTGCTGTCGCCGAATTCGAGAAGAAATATGGAACTGGCGGCCGCGCCGATTTCATCCGCCGTCACATCCTCAAGAACTTTTACGCTTTCGAACTGATGATGGCTCCCTACGCCGTGGGTCACCTCAAGATGAGCTTCCTGCTTGAGGAACTCGGCCACCGTCTCGGTGATGACGAACGCATGCCGTTCTATCTCACCAACACTCTCGACAACGAGGAGCTGGAGCAGAGCCGCCTGCCAGGTTTCTCCGCCTTGGCCAAGGAATCCCGCCTTGCCGGAAAGATTAAGCTGCAGACCCCAATCCTCGTCATCCTTGGCAATCCCCCCTATTCCGGCATCTCCTCAAATATGGGCGAGTGGATCACCGGCCTGGTTGAACATTACAAATACGTGGACGGAAGACATTTCGGAGAAAAAAAGCACTGGCTCCAGGACGACTACGTGAAGTTCCTGCGTTTCGCGCAGTGGAAGATCGAACAGGCCGGCTGCGGCGTCGTCGGCATGATCACCAACCACGGCTATCTGGACAACCCAACCTTCCGCGGCATGCGCCAAAGCCTCATGCAGACCTTCGACGATATCTATGTATTGGACCTACATGGAAATGAACGCAAGAGGGAAACTTGCCCTGACGGCTCGCCGGACAAGAATGTTTTCGACATCCGCCAAGGCGTGGCAATAGCCTTCTTTATCAAGCGTGGCGGTAAGACGAAAAACCCAGCAGCAGTCCGGCACGCCGAATTGTACGGCACGCGCAAGTCAAAATACGACTGGCTGGACAAGCATGTAAACACCAGCACCAGATGGACAGCGCTGCAACCAGCGTCGCCGTACTATTTGTTTGCACCTAGTGACGACGCCTTGAAAGCCGAGTACCTGAACTTTGCCGCAGTATCGGATATTTTCCCGGCTAACTGCGTCGGCATCGTCACCGCCTGCGATAAGCTGACCATCCAATTTACTGCGGACGAGGTCTGGCAGAA
This sequence comes from Lentisphaerota bacterium, assembly GCA_012799905.1. Classification (GTDB taxonomy): domain Bacteria; phylum Verrucomicrobiota; class Lentisphaeria; order Oligosphaerales; family Oligosphaeraceae; genus JAAZKI01. The sequence continues at coordinate 4,717 of JAAZKI010000089.1, forward strand.
CGTTACCAGCTTTGCAACAATGAAAGAGGACTTGGCCAGGCAAAAGGTAGGTCGAAAGGACTCGCAGTCATGGCAAGTCGCCCAAGCGCAGAAAGACTTGCTGGATTCCGGGCCTGCGCGCACGAACATCACTTCAATCCTATATCGTCCCTTTGATATACGATACACCTATTATACGGGACGGTCGAACGGCTTCATGGCCAGGCCAATGCACCAAATCATGCAGCACATGCTGGCCGGGGAGAATTTGGCGCTGATTGCGCCTCGACAGCACAAGGATGAGTTTGGCGCATTTGTTACCAGAGAAATCGGGACGCATAAATCCGTTGCCGCATACGATATTAACTACTATTTCCCCCTCTACCTGTACCCGGAGTCCGAGCCACCGAAGAATAACAAAGGCGGGGGCGGACGTTATGTGTCGATGATGCTGTTCGAGCCGAAGGAGTTATATGGCGAACGGCAGCCGAATCTGAACTCAGCCGTCGTTGACGCACTCGCAACGGCATACGGGAAGGCGCCGACGCCTGAAGCTATCTTCCATTACGTCTACGCGGTGCTCTATGCGCCCGCCTACCGCACCAAGTACGCCGAGTTCCTGAAGATGGACTTTCCGCGTGTCCCGTTCACCTCGGACGCAGAGCTTTTCAACAAGCTGTCCGCCTTGGGCGA
>JAAZKI010000084.1 GCA_012799905.1 Lentisphaerota bacterium
AATCGTAATCGGTCAGCCGTTGAACATTGAGTCGCAGAGCGCCGCCCTCTCATCCTGTCTCACTTAGGTTCTCACAAGTCATCAGTCTCATCCGGGCGCCATTTCTAGAGATGGAAAGCATGATGCCAGCGTGCAGTACAGAATCCTACTCAAGCACAAAATAACTATGATTCTGCAAAAAGCCGTTTGAAAAAGGGCATTTTGTGGCCTATTTTTCCTGCGGGCTTAGAAATCAGACCCCACCCACCCAAAGGGGGGCCACCCTCCCAAATTTTGTCACACGCGCGCGTGAGGTGCGAGCTTATATCATTGACTGACCCATTACAAAATGGAAAGCCAAAAACGACCCAGCAGGGAGAAAAATTCGAAAAAAGCATTACATTGACCAACCGAAATCAAGTCCAAAACGTCCCCTGACAGCGCCAGCCCCTGCTTGAAGACCACTCGAAATGCCCCGGTCGGCATTTTTCCGCATAGACTGACTCTGCCAGTCCTTCCTCACCGCTAAAACATGACGGTGCAACTTTTATGGGCAACCCACTCCAAATCTTCCTGTTTATGGACGCCCTCGGCTGGCAAGTCGTAGAAAAACACGCCTTTTTATCTGACTTGCTGCCCTATCGTCAAGCCGTTGATATGCAGTTCGGCTATTCCTGCACGGCTCTGCCGACGATTCTGACCGGGCAGCGCCCGGATGTGCATCGCCACCTGAGTTTGTATTATTACGACCCAGAACATTCCCCCTTCTGGCTATTCCGCTATCTCAACCCGTTGCTGAAGCCCAAATCCTTCTGGCAGCGTGGCCGCGTCCGGCACCTCTTGTCTCGCCTGACGCGGACCTTGCTTGGCTACACCGGCTACTTTCAGTTGTACAGCGTCCCGTTTGACCGCCTGCCCTTTTTCAACTATTGCGAAAAGCGCGACATCTTCGCCCCAGGCGGCTTGGCGCCAGTGCCCAACCTGCATGACGTCCTGCTCGCTTCAGGCCTGAATTTCCATATGTCAGATTGGCGGCGACCCGAAGCAGCCAACTTGGCAGCCGCCCGCGCCCAGGCGGCTGACCCGGCCATGCGCTTCCTCTTTATCTATGTCGCCAGCCTGGATGGTCTGCTCCACCTGCATATCAACGACGATGACGTCATCCGTCGCCAGCTGGACGCCTACAGCAACGAGTACCGGGCCCTCTTCCATATCGCCCAGGAACATCACGACCAAGTCTGCCTGACGGTCATCTCCGACCACGGTATGACACCCCTGCGAGGCACGGTCGACCTCCAGGCAGATATTGACAAACTCAACCTACGCTTCGGTATCGACTACAGCGCCTGCTATGATGCCACTATGGCTCGATTCTGGTTCCTCAATCCCACCGTCCGCCCCGCCATCATTGACGCGCTGACCCCGGCTCCTGGACACTGGCTCAGCGAAGAGGACATGCGCCGCTATGGCATTGCCTTCCCAGACCACCAATTCGGCGAAGCCTTTTTCCTGCTTGACAACGGCTTCCAGGTCATACCTTCGGATATGGGCCTGAAACCCCTGCCCGGAATGCATGGCTACGCCCCTGAAGAAGCAGAGTCGCAGGCCTCCATTCTCAGCACTCATCCTTTTGATGACTGCCCCATCCGCGCCGTCGAAGACCTCTTCACCCTAATGAAAAAACGCATCGAAAAACTGAAAAAACACGCCTGTCATTCTTGACATTCAGCCTTCGACAATGGATAGTAATGATTTAAACGTTTGACGGCCCGGCCGAGCCGGATGCCTGCCAACTACGTTGATGGGACGATTATTGAGGAGACTTATTATGGAGTTGCAACTAAAAAAGGTCAACAATGTGCCAGTCGTGGAAGTCAATGGCCGCTTGACCGCCGACTGCGCTGACCAGTACAAGCAAACCCTGACCGATGTCATCGCCCAAAACAATCGCATCGTTATCGACTTGGAAAAGCTCGAATACATCGATAGCACCGGCCTGGGCGCCATGGTATTCATCCTGCAACGTAACTTCGACAACGGCGGCGACATCAAAATCGCCAAGTTGCAGGGCAAGGCCAGGATCGTCTTCGACATCACCAAGGCGTATAAAATCTTCGACATCTTCGACACCGTCGAAGAAGCCGTCGCGGCTTTGCAGAAATAGTCGACCGACGCCTCCCGGGAGGACTAACTCCAAATGCCCGCGTTCTCGGTAGTCATCAGATCGCACAATGACCGAATTTTCATCGACCGAACCCTGGACGGCCTGCGCCGGCAGACGCAGACCGACTTCGAGGTCATCTTCTGTGACGATAACTCGACCGACGGCACCGCCGAAGTCATCGCCGAATGGCCTGACGCGCTCCGGCTCCCGCCAGAGGAAGGCGGCTACGTCCCCGGCAAAGTCCTTAACCGCGCAGTACGCGCAGCCAGCGGCGACATCGTGGTCTTCAACAACGCTGACGCCATCATCACCCATGACGAGTGGCTGGCAAACCTGACCCGACCCTTCGACGACCAGGCCGTCGCCGCAACCTTTGCCCGCCAAGACCCGCGCCCGGATGCCTGGCCCATGGTGCAGCGAGACCATGCCCGCGCTTTTGGCGACGGCCGCGTCGCCGCCAACTGGCGGCACTTCTTTTCCCTTGCCAGCGCCGCAGCACGGCGGCATCTTCTTCTCGAACAACCTTTTGATGAACGCCTACAATATTCCGAAGACATTGAATGGAGTTGGCGCATGAAGCGCCTGGATTGGAAAATATCCTACGTCCCGGATGCGGTCGCCGAGCATTCACACAACTACGAGCCGGCCGCGCTCTGGAAACGCTTCTATAACGAAGGCCTCGCCGATGCGGCAATTTTTGACGATTCGCCTAACCTCCTGCGCGCGTTCCGCCGCTGGCTCGCCGAAACTGCGCGCGATTACGCCTTCTGCCTACAACAAGGAAGCTGGAAAGGCCTGCTGTCAGCGCCAGCATACCGATTCCGCCAAAAATTCGCCCACTACTGCGGCCTGCGCGACTTTGCCCAGAAAAAGGCGGGGGCCAGGCACGGCTGAAGCCAACGCTAAAAATAATTAAGCGCCTATATTGCAAAAAGATATGACCAGCATCGCAATATACCCGCGCCGCCCAAAAGCCTGTAGAAAACACGTACCTTCGCTCTCCTGTCCATTAAAGTCCACTTCAGTCCACGTCCACTCTCCACGAATGTCCACTTCTGTCCATCGTCCATCGTCTACTGGTGTCCATTAAAGTCCACTTGCGTCCATTGTCCACTGTCCACTAAAGTGCCTTACCCGAGGCGCCCTAACTCCGTAGCTCGCCGGAACTCCGAGTAACAATCAGTGACCAATTACCAGGGTTCCAAGACATTTTTGCGTGCATTGACTTGTTTTAGCTGACAACTGTTTTATATTGATTGTACGCAACCGACAAAAGCGCACGGTGTAGACCAAACCGCCCACTGCGGTAGGGAGAAACACCCCAAGGGAGAGTCGAGTCAATTTGTTTTCACGAGACACTTCCCCCGCTGGTAACACAGTGCGAGGGAAGTTTTTTGTATCCATAAGAGAAACAGGTCAGCCCAAAACTTAAGATAATAGGCCGATTTTCCAGAGCGAGGTGATATCATTATGAAGAACATCAATAGCGATCTGCTCAACACCCTGGATGATCTCAGCCGTACACGTGGCATTGACCGCGAGACCCTGCTTACCCTGGTCGAAGAGTCACTCCTCTCCGCCGCCCGCAAGGCCATGAGCAAAACCAGGGAGGTGACCGTCCATATCGACCGCAAGACCGGCGCTATCAAATGTTTGGCTAAACTCTTCGTTGTCCATGTGGTCGAAAACCCGGAAGAGGAAATTTCCCTGGACGACGTCCGCAACGCCTGTCCGAAACGCAAAAGCAGTCAGCGCAGCGGCTGCGTCTGCGGCCGCCGCACCTGCCCCAAAGCTCCGACATCCGCCAAGGACGCCAAATCCGGAAAGACAACGCAAACCCCGAAAGCCGATGACGATAAACGCTGCCCCGTGGAAGAAAGATACTGCGAAGCCCAACCCGGCGATGAAATCACCTGGGAAGTGACCCCGAAAGACTTTGGACGCATCGCAGCCCAAACCGCGAAGCAGGTCATTATGCAGCGTCTCCGCCAAGTCGAAAAGCACAATATCTGCGAAATGTTCCAGGAACAGCTTAACCAACTCGTCACTGGCATTGTCAAACGCGTTGACTACGGCGAAGTCCAGGTCAGTTTCAGCGCCCCGGACGGCTCCGGCAGCATGGCCGAAGGCGCCATCCGCCGCGAAGACCGCATTCCCGGCGAAGATTATGACGAAGGCGATATGATCACCGCCCTGTTGACGGAAATCAACGCTGATAAGCCAGGCCCAAGCCTGTATGTGTCACGCTCACACCCTGACCTGGTCACCCGCCTCTTCGAGCGCGAAGTGTCGGAAATTGCAGAAAAACTGGTGGAAATCAAAGCCGTTGCCAGAGAGCCGGGCTTCCGCAGCAAAATCGCTGTGGCCTCCACTGAGCAGCGGGTTGACCCGGTCGGCGCCTGCGTCGGCCAGCGCGGCATCCGGGTTCGCACCGTCGTGCGAGAACTCGGCGGCGAAAAAGTCGACATCATCCTCTGGGACCCCGATGTGGCGACGTTTGTGGCCAATGCCCTCAAGCCCGCCCGCCTCGGCAAGATTGAAGTCGACGAGGAGCGCCACACCGTCCGCGTCGAAGTGCCTGAGGACCAGCTGTCGCTGTCCATCGGCAAAAAAGGACAGAACGCCCGGCTGGCCTCCAAGCTGACCGGCTGGCGGATTGACATCCAACCCGAGGCTCCGCCGGAGGACGACAAGCAAGAAGATTTCGAGGAGCGCGTCCGCAGGGCCATTGAGGCCATGGCCAAAATTGAGGAAATCGGCCCAGAGGCGGCCGAGATTCTGGTCCAGTCCGGCATCAACAGCCTGGAGGGGATCATCGCTGCGGAAGCAGCCAGCATCTCCGCCCTGCCCGGCATGAACGCCGAACGTGCGGCGGCCATTATCGCCGCTGCCCGCGACGCCCTGGGCTGACAAGACGGCGTTCAACCACACGGCTACCGTTCAACTACCTATTCAACGATGACTAACCGCCCGTCAGCCTTGATTGATTATGATTAAAGCTGACCTTAACATATTCTGCTATCAGAGCAAGTTTATCTTAATATCGCAAGCTTGAAGCTGCACGCCGAAAAGCGTTCAATTCGGAGGACTGACATCCATGAGTGACCGCATTAGAGTATATGAACTGGCCAGGGAACTCGGTCTGTCCAACAAGGAGCTGATGGCTATCCTGGAACGGGAAGGCTATGGCGTGACCAATCACGCCAGCTCTTTGGACGTCGAGGTCGGCGACCTGATCCGCGACATGGTCATCGCGGATCGCCAGCGCGAAGAAGAAGCCAAGAAGAAAAAAATCGGCGCCAAAACCGCTGCCGCGCCCTCCGCCCGCGCCGCTAAAAGCGCCGCCAAGGACGCTAAAAGCGCTAAAGCGGCGAAAGCAGCGAGCGGCAAAGCAGCGCCAGCCAAGCCCGGGAAAAAACCTGCGCCCGCCGTCAAGGAAGACAAGCCCGAAGCCGGCCCGACGACCGAAAAGCCAGCCGACGAAAAGCCAGCTGAGGCGCCGCTGACTGAACTGCACCTGAAAACCCCGATCACAGTGCGTGATCTGGCCGAAGGCCTGGGCAAAAAACCGCATGAACTGATCAGCCTGATGATGACCATGAATATTTTTGGCGCCATCAACCAGGTGCTTGAGATCGAACTGGTAGAGAAAATCTGCGAGCGGCATAATGTCAAGTTCGTGCGCGAAAGCCGCGAAAAGCCAGCCGAGCGAAGCAGCAAAGACAAAGTCGATGAGACGCCGAAGGCGCCCCGCGCACATGAGCAGGTTCCGCGCCCGCCGGTGGTGGTGTTCATGGGCCATGTCGACCATGGCAAGACCTCCCTGCAAGACTATATCCGCCATACTCATGTGACTTCCGGCGAAGCCGGCGGCATCACCCAGCATATCGGCGCCAGCGTAGCCGTTGTCGGCGACAAAACCATCACCTTCCTCGACACTCCTGGCCATGAGGCCTTCACTGCCATGCGCGCGCGCGGCGCTAACGCCACCGACATCGCTGTCCTGGTGGTGGCCGCCAACGACGGCGTCATGCCGCAGACCGTCGAGGCGATCAACCACGCCAAGGCCGCCGACGTGCCCATCGTCGTCGCCATGAACAAAATGGACCTCCCGGCCGCAGACCCCGAAAAAGTCTTGCGCGGCCTCTCCGAGCATGGGATCATGTCAGAAGACTGGGGCGGTCAAGTGGCTGTCATACCCGTATCCGCCCTCACTGGCCAAGGCGTCAACGACCTCCTGGAACGCATCCTCCTGGAAGCCGAAATGCTTGACCTGACTGCGGAGCCGAAGGCGCCGTTCGAAGGCCTTGTGCTCGAGGCAAAAATGGAAAGCGGCATGGGGCCGCTCGCCGGCGTCCTCGTCCGCAATGGCACCCTCCGTGTCGGCGACAGCCTCATTTGCGGGCAGGTCTATGGCCGGGTACGAGCCCTCATGGACTCGCAGGGCAAGCGTATCCCGAAAGCCCTCCCCTCGACCCCGGTTCGAATCATGGGCCTGTCCGGCGTCCCGGAAGCCGGCGACATCATCCGAGTCTGCGCCAATGAACGCGAAGCCAAGGCTCTGGCTGACGAAGCGGCCCAGCAGGCTCGCCATGAGAGCCTGGCCGTCGACCGCACCAGCATCAGTCTTGACGAAATGTTCAACCAGCTCAGCAAAGACGAAAAGCCGGAACTGGCCATTATCATCAAAGCCGACGTGCGCGGCAGCCTGGAAGCCATCGTTGAGGCGATCAGCAAACTGAAAAGCGACCGCGTCAGCGCCCGAGTGATACACTCCGGCGTCGGCGAAGTCACTGAGAATGACGTGGTGCTGGCCGCCGCCTCGAACGCCATCATCCTCGGCTTCCACGTCCGCGCCATGCCTGGCATCAACCGCCTCGCCAAGCAAAAAGGCGTTGACCTGCGACTGTGCTCCATTATCTATGATCTCTTGCAGCAAGTCGAAGACGCCATGCGAGGCCAACTCCAGCCCGAATCGCGCGAAACTCCCCTGGGCAGCGCGGAAATCATCCAAATCTTCGAAATCAGCAAGGCCGGCAAGATTTGCGGCTGCCGCGTAACCAGCGGCGTCATCAGAGTCAACTCCAAAGCCAAAGTCTACCGAGACAAAGAACTCATCTATCATGGCCACGTGGCGTCGCTGAAGCATTTCAAAAATGACGTCCGCGAAATCAAATCCGGCTTGGAATGCGGCATCCGGCTGGACAATTTCGAGGACTTTGAAGTCCATGATATCATTGAGGCGTTTGACCTAGTCCAAGTCGCGCCGCAACTGTAAATTTCTAAAGCCAATAAGCCAGAGGGAGAACGCTCCCGAGGAAACCGATAACATGTCTTCTGATCGATTGCTGCGAGTCAACGAATTGCTCAGACGCGAGCTAAGCGCGATTTTCACCACCCTTATCAGCCAGTCATCGTCCACCCTGGTGACGGTGACCGGCGTGAAGACAGCCGCGAATCTGCGTGACGCCACCGTGCACGTGAGCGTCTATGGCGCTGAATCGCAAGGCGAGGAGATTCTGGCTCGGCTGAACGAGAAGCGAGGGCAGATTCAGAGCGAACTGGCCCGCAACGTCGTCCTGAAATATACACCGCGCCTGCATTTCCGCCTGGACCGCACGGCTGCCAAGGCGGACCGGGTATTGTCCATCCTGGAGAGCCTGCAAATGGACGGCGAGAAGCCCGGCGGCGACGCCAACCCGAGTCCTGAACAGTAGAGAGGCGCGAAGCCATGGCACGTCCGCCTCTGAATCATATTGACGGCATCCTCCTGGTGGACAAGGCGCCAGACTGGACCAGCCACGATGTGGTCAACTGCGTGCGGCGACGCTTCAACTTGAGCAAGACCGGCCACTGCGGGACTCTTGACCCGCTGGCAACAGGACTGCTGGTTCTTCTGCTGGGCAAGGCCACCAAGCAGCAGGAGCGTCTGATGAGCGAGGACAAGGTCTATGCCGGAACCTTGCGCCTGGGTATCGAAACCGACAGCCAGGATCGCACCGGCAAGGTGACGGCAACCGCTGACCCGAGCGCCGTCACCGAAGAACAATTGCGCACAGCAGCCAGCCGATTCCTCGGCGAACAGCTCCAGACCCCGCCCATGGTCTCCGCCCTGAAGAAAGACGGACGGCCCCTGTATGCTCTGGCCCGACAGGGCAAGGTCGTTGAACGTGAACCGCGCCGGGTGTGCATCAGCCGCTTTGACCTCACGCGCATTGCCCTGCCAGAGGCCGACTTCCTGGTGCACTGCAGCAAGGGCACTTATATCCGCACCTTATGCGCCGACCTTGGCCAGACTCTCGGCTGCGGCGCCCACATGAGCGAATTGCGTCGCCTCGGCAGCGGCGCTTTCAACGTCGAAAACGCCGCCAGCGTCGAAGCCATCAAGGCCTGGACGCTAGATGACCTGCTCCAGCATGTCATCCCCCTGGAACAGCTGGCCTGCCTGAAAAGCCCTGGAGAACACGACGCTTGCAGACGTCACTGACATTCCAGCCGCCGGTCGTCTCCCGCCCGGCCGAATTGCCCACGATCGGCTGCCAACGCGCCGCCATCGCCATGGGCGTGTTTGACGGCGTCCACTTGGGCCACCAGGCGATTCTGCAGCAACTGACTGAGCTGGCCGCGCAAACCAAAGCCAGCCCGGTCGCCCTGTTCTTTGATCCGCATCCACGCACCGTGCTTTTCCCCGACCGACCGCAGCCCCTGCTGACGACCGTTCCTTACCGGGAGCGCCTGCTCGGCGCCGCTGGCGCGGCTTTTCTCATCCGCTTTCCTTTTGATTCGGAACTGGCCGCCCTGTCGCCTCACGCCTTTCTCGAACGCTACTTTCTGGCGCCGGGCCTGACCGTCACCGGCTTTTGCGTCGGCGCTAACTGGCATTTTGGCTGCCGCAACGCCGGCAGCGCCGAAACCCTGGCCGAATGGGCTCTTCAGCACCAGGCGGTCACCACCGCAGTTCAGCCGCTCCAACGCCAGGATAGCCTGATCAGCAGCACTCGCATCCGCCAGGCTGTTGCCAGCGGTGACCTGGACGAAGCCGCTGCCATGCTCGGTCGACCCTTCTCCCTCTTCGGCAAAGTCATCCGCGGCCACGGAGTAGGCAGCGCTGTCCTCCAATGCCCAACTGCGAACCTCGCGGCTGACAATGCCATTCTGCCGCCCTTCGGAGTCTATATCGCCACTGCCCAAAAAGGCGATCAGCGATTCCGCGGCATCACCTACGTGGGTGACGCGCCGACCATCCGAACCGAAGGCAAACCACAAGTGCTGGTTGAACTGCACCTCTTCGATTGCCAACATGATCTCTATGGACAGGAAATATTGGTCGAATTCCGCAAATTCCTTCGAGCCAGCCAAAAGTTCGCTTCTCCGGAAGCCTTGAAAAAACAAATTGACAGCGACATCAAGACGGCCCGTTCCTACGAACTATGAGAATGTCCAGCCGAAACCAATACTCTTTACTTAACGCTTTGTAACTACACCGCAATCATATCAACTCGACTCTGTAAAACCAACCCAACTACATGAGGATTTTACCAGAGCAAGTTCATTCGTCAAAGCAACAGCCCCTAGATAAAATTTTCGTACTACTATCCGCCAACTTCTTGTTTTTTGGGAAAAATTTTCTGGAAAGCTTATCGCCAAGCCGTTCCTCACTCCATCTCGGGTTCCGCTTCGCCTTCACCTGGGGTTACTCATGGTGCCGCCTCTACGAGATTGAAGTGGCCCTCAGGTCATTCGGCCAAGCGAGCGGCGACCTAAAGCGTTTCTCCACGCCATCCGGCTGTTCAGACTGACATAGTCAAAGAAACGATAGACCCAATCGCGAATCCGCATGCAATCCTATCCCGACGTGCAACAACCATACACAAAAACTTCCGTGTATTCCGTGTATTCAGTGGTTACAACAACAACCCAAAAAACAAAAATTTCGTGTTTTTTCGTGTTTTTTCGTGTTTTTTCGTGTTTAAACAATCTTAAGTAACGAGTATTGCGGCCGCCCCCTATTCCGGCCGCCGTATCACCCGCCATCAGGAAGCCCATCACATGCAACGCTACGATGTCACGCAACTGCGCCGCTATTGCACTGAAATATTCCAGCGCGCCGGCATTCCAGCCGAAGACGCTGAACTCACCAGCGATGCGCTCGTCCTCACCGACATGCGCGGCATCAACTCGCACGGCGTTCTCCGAGCCGCCCATTACATCACCTGCATCCAAGCCGGCGGCCTGCGGCCGGACGGACGGCTTGAGGTCACGGCCGAGGGCGGCGCTTTTCTCCGCCTGAGCGCGGCCGGCGGCATGGGCATTCCCGCCTCTATGCGGGCGACTGATCTGCTGATCGAACATGCCCATACTCAGGCCATCACTATCGCGACCCTCAATCACAGTGACCACTATGGCGCTGCCGGACTCTATGCCCAGCGCTGCTCCGACGCCGGCCTGATCGGCTTCTCCATGAGCAACACTTGCCCAATGATCGCTGTCACCGGCGCAGCAGTCAAAGGCATTGGCAACAACCCCTTCGCATACGCCGCACCTGGACGCCGCCACCGCGGCATCCTCTTCGACGTCTGCATGAGCGTCGTCGCCAGCGGCAAAATCCAAATCGCCGCCGCCGAAAACAAAAAAATCCCGACGGGCTGGATTGTCGATCGCGATGGCCAGCCGACTGACGACCCGCAGCACATCTACCAGGGCGGCTCTTTCCTGCCATTCGCCAACCACAAAGGCTATGGCTTCGCCGTCATGGTCGAGCTGCTCGCCGGCATTCTGGCCAACGCCGGCATTCTCTCGGAAGTCCGCTCCTGGAACAAGACCCCTGGCCGCGAATCAAACACCGGCCACTGCTTCCTCGCCATCAACCCAGCCTTCTTCGGCGGCGAAGAGCATTTTCGACAACGCGTCGACCAGATGCTCGACAGCCTGACCAGCGCCCGCAAAGCCCCAGGCTGTGACCGCATCTTCTACCCCGGCGAAATCGAATTCAATCACGAAGCCGACGCCCTTGAGCACGGCGTCCCCCTGCCGACGCCCTCGGTGGATGAACTGAAAAAGGCAGGAGAACTGGTCGGACTGCCATTCACCCTCCCGCCCCTCCCAGCCTAACTTCCGCCGTCTCGCCCCTCCCTGCTCATCTCACGTCCACCCCACCGGCCCGTTTGCTGCTATGCTTAATTTCTGGCGTCGCAAATCAAAAAAACGCAAGTCTCGCCCCCCGGAGAATCCTGCCAACGTCACGGCGTTCTGGCGACAGAACCTGGTCGTCGTCTGGATTTCTCAATTCATTTCGCTGATGGCCTTTTCGCTGTCCGTGCCCTTCACGCCTTTTTACATCCGCTCTCTGGGCGTCAGTGCTGAAGCCGATGTCAAACTCTATTCCGCCCTGGCCGCTGCCCTGGGTTCGCTGACCTTTGCGACTATGGCGCCAATCTGGGGCGTGCTTTCCGACCGCTTCGGCCGGAAAGCCATGCTGCTCAGGGCTAATTTCGGCGGCATGGTCGTGCTCGGCCTCATGGGCATGGCGCCCTCAGTCGGATTCTTCGTCTTCATGCGCATGATGCAAGGCATGTTCACCGGCACCGTGAGCGCGGCCATGACCCTCATCTCCTGCGGCACCCCGAAACACCGCCAGGGCTTCGCTCTCGGCGTGCTCAGCGCCGGCGTCTATTCCGGTGACATGACCGGACAATTCATCGGCGGCGTCCTGGTGGAATGGTACGGCTACCGGAAGGCCTTCTTTATGTCATCCTTCTTTCTCATGTTGTCCGGCCTCCTGGTCGCCTGGATCGTCCGGGAGACGTTCATCCCGCCACCGAAAAAGACCCGGAAGAAGCTGGCCATGCCTCGGCTTAGCGAGTTGATAGAAACCATCCGGCCATGCATGCCCTTGTATGTGATGCTGTCCTCCATGATGCTGGCCCGCGTGCTCGACAACTCCCAGATGCCGATCTTCGTGGAAATGCTTAATGGCGGCGTCGACGTCCCCGGAGCAGCACGCTGGACTGGCCGCGTGGCCGGCGTTGCCAGCCTCGGCGCCATGCTCTCCGGACTGCTGATCGGCCACCTTCTCGACCGACTCCCGCCCGCCCGCGTCGCCCAGGCAGCCGCCATCGGCGCAGCCAGCGTCATGGGCCTGATTGCCATACTGCCGACCTCCATGCTCGGCATGGAACGCATTGAATTCCTGGGAAGCTCGGTCGCGCCAGCCGTCCTGATGCTCCTGCCGCTCCGCTTCCTCATGATCTTCTTCTCCGCAGGCCTGGAGCCAGTCACCAACTACTGGCTGTCCCAAATCACCCCCGCCGAAAAGAAAGGCATCATTTTCGGCTTCGCCGTCTCCTTCCGCTCCATCGGCTCCGTGCTCGGGCCTCTACTCGGAGGCCTCATCTCTATCAAATTAAGAGTAACCGCTATCTTCGTCATCGGACCGCTGCTCTTCCTCCTCCTCGTCCCCATCACCAACTGGAGCAAGAAAACCCTGGGGCTGAAAGAAACTACCGCGTAATCGCTGCAACGCCGCCCACCTAGAGCAATTTTTTGTGTTTCATACCGTCGCTATGCAACTTCCTGAGGAAACAAGTGTCGTAACGATGAGTTGCCTACTTGTCACCCGGCCTCGCCACGGCCGGGCTGTCGCTGTTTTTCCAACCCTTGGCCTGCAAGGACTCTAAAAGTTATGAAAGAAATCACCACGCGACCCAGAAACCTATGTTGGGCCATCGCGTTTGTCGGCGCCTTCATGTTTGTCATTGGCCTGATCATCATGAAGATGGGAAATTGCTCAGCCATGGTGCCAGCCACAGCCGCCGCTCTGACCGTCACCCTGCTCGGAATAGTAGGCTCAGGACGGTGCGCCTTTGAACGACGGCAGGCCATTGAGGAGGCCGAGGCGCAAGCGTTCCGCAAACAACACGGGAACTCAGAACTGTTTGACGACGCTGACGAAGCCGTGCGCATGGCCACCAGGGCCAACGAGCAGTACGTCAAATATTTCATTCCCATCTTCACCTTCCTGCTCGGCCTCAGCATGACCATCACCTGCGCCGTGATATGGCGCTCCTGGAGCCAGCAGCCAGCCTTCCCGGTCGCCCCTAACCCCATGCCTCTGGCCATCCTGGCCATCTGCTGCTGCATCTTCGCCCTCATCACCGGCAGCTACTTCATCGGCACCAGCCGGGAAAAAGGCTGCCGCTGGCTACGGCCGGCTGCCGCTTGGCTGTTCTTCACCGGCTTCCTGTTCCTAGCTGCCGGCATCGCCCTTTTCTTGGAGCATTTCCAAAAAGCCGCAGACGTCGCCGACATCACCGTGGCCCGCGTCGGACTGGCCATCCTAATCGTCCTGGCCATCGAATTCCTGCTCAGTTTCGTCATTGAATTCTACCGGCCGCGCATGCCCGGCGAAGAAGAACGACCCTTGCCCGAAAGCCGCCTGCTGGCCCTGTTCACAGAGCCGGGCGGCGTGGCCCGCAATGTCGCCGCCTCGCTGGACTACCAATTCGGCTTCCAGGTCTCAGAAGTCTGGTTCTACCGCTTCCTGGAACGAACCGTAGTGCCCCTCATTGTCATCATGGCCTTCACCCTCTGGCTGCAAACCTGCTTGGTAGTCATCAGCACCGAGGAAAATGGCATCCTGGAGCGCTTTGGACGCGTCGTCAACAAAGAGCCCCTCCAGCCAGGACTCTATATCAAACTGCCGACGCCGTTCTCCCGCATCCATCGCTTTGAAATTGAACACATCCAGAAAATCGTCATCGGCGCCGAGCATCATCATGGCGGAGGAGACAGCCATGACGGCCATGATGACCATAACCCCGAACAACAAGACCATAGTGGCAAAGTCATCCTCTGGAGCACCAAGCATGTCGACCGTGAAGACAACTTCATCGTCGCCCTGGACCAGGATGAAACGTCGTTGCGCAAGGGTGACGATCAGAACCAGGAGGGCGCACCGCCGCTCAGAGTCGGACTCATCTCCGCCCACATCCCCCTTTACTTTAAAGTCAAGAATCTCTACGACTTTTACTACCGCCACCAGAACCCGAGCAAAACCCTGCAAAATATCGCCACTCGGGAGTTGCTCCGGTTTCTGGCCAGCTCTGACTTCAGTGACGTGCTCGGACCGCGCCGCTCAGAAGGACGCCTCCTCCTGGATAAACGCATCCAAGCCATGGCGGACGAACTCTCCCTCGGCGTTGAAATCGTGTTCATCGGCCTGGCCGGACTGCACCCACCCGTCGACGTCGGCCCAGCCTATGACCAGGTCGTCGCCGCCCGCGAAGCCAAATTCGAACAAATCCTCTTGGCGGATGCGTACGCCGCCAGCCGCGGCCCCCTTGCCCAAGGCCAGGCCGCCACTTTGCTCGACCTGGCCAGCGCCTACCGCCAAGAGCGCAGCCAAGTCTCAGAGGCAGAAGCGGAACGATTCCTGCGACAACTCAAAAGCTACGAAGCTGAACCGTCCCTCTTTAAATTGAACAGTTTCCTGGATGTCATGGCCACGGACGGCGCACCAGCCCGAAAATACATCCTAACCAATAAAGACAACCGTGAAGTCCTTATCCTCAACCTCGAAAAGAAACTGCGCTCCAGCCTCCTGGACCTGAACCTGTCCATGGATGAAAATCAATAACGCCGTACCCGGCCGACGCCAAAAAACACTTGCCCAAAAACACTTCACCATAAAAATAAAACAACAGGAGCTTCCCGGACTATGAGCGAACAAGTCAAAACCCATGGCATACTGCATCACTGGCCTATCGCCAGCCTAGCCCTGGTCGTCGTCATCATCTTTCTGGTCGCGCTGGTGACGTTTCAAGTCAAAGAGACCGAGTATGCCGTCATCAAGACCTTTGGCAAAGCCAAGGTCGATGCGGACGGCAATATCATCCAATACGCACCCGGACTCCATCTCAAAAGGCCGTTCATCGACCAAGTCTGGCGACATGACAAACGCCTGCAATGCTATGAGTTGACAGCTGGCCACCTGGAACAGATCATCACTCGCGATCAATACCAAATCGTCGTCTCCACCTATGTACTCTGGCGCGTCGGCGACCCCGGTCTGTTCCTGAAACGCCTGAAATCAACCGAGGAAGTCGAAGAAAAGCTTGACGCGGTAGTGCGCAATTGCCGCAACAGCATCATCCCGCAGCACAATTTCACCGAACTGATTAACACCGAAACGAGCGAGCATAAAATCGCCCAAATCGAAAACGAGATGCTGGCGGCTATCAGCAAGACGACGATGGAAGACTTCGGCATTGAAGTCACACGGGTCGGCTTCCGGCAAATCGGCTTCCCGGAACTGGTGACCACCAAGGTGTTTGACCGCATGAAGGCGGAACGCGAAAGCAAATCCGAACGCCATATCGCCGAAGGCAAGAGCGAAGCCCAGCGCATCCGCTCTGAAGCCGACCGGAAAGCCAGCGAGATATTAGCCCAGGCAGAAGCTGAGTCCAAGCGCATCCGCGGCGAAGGCGATGAAGCGGCGGCCAAACACTATGCCGTCTTCCAGCAGAATCCTGATTTGGCCTTATTCCTGCGCAACCTGGAAGCGCTGAAAGTCAGCCTCAGTGACCGTGACACCCTTATCTTAGATACTGACACGCCGCCCTACACGCTGCTCAAGCAAGGCGCTGCCAACATCCCGACCAGCGCTCCCCAGCCCAAAGCGGCAACCAGCCCGGCCGCCCGCTAAACTAACCGGCCGACTGCCGCCGTCCCCTAGCTGAGGCCTCCCCAACCACCAACAACTTGGCAAGCGACTGTTATGGAAGACAAAGAACTCCTCACACCACCTACCTCCGACCAGGCGAACTCCACCGCCCCGCCGGACGGCTTGCAAAGCGCCGGCATGCAGGCGCTCATGCGCATGCTCAGAATCCTCTTCCAGGGCCTGCGAGTGCTGATCATCGTCATCTTCGTCTATCTGCTCTTCAGCGGCATGTTCCGCGTTGACGATCAGAACGAAGCCATGCTGTTCCGCTTCGGCGCCCTCCAGACCAGGGTGATTGACCCGGAACGCGGCGAATCGCCCATTCTCACCAGCGGGAAATGGTACTGGGCCTGGCCATACCCGATCGATTGGGTCAAGGAAATCCCTGCCCAGAAATCCGTTACTGTCTCCACCGGCGAAGTTTTCCTGCCACGCATCAATCCCAGCCTCATGGACCAGAAAGAACTGCCGCCAGCAGAAAATTTCCTGCGGCCCGGCAATGACGGATACCTGATTAGCGGTGACACCAACATCCTCCATACCCGATGGGAAGTCAACTTCCGTATCGTCAACTCCGCTAAATATTATCTGAATTTCTACGATGATGAAGAAGCGCAGGCCAGCGCTACCAGCCGTGGCCACCAGCCGGAACAACGCCAGCGCGGCACGGTAGCTATCATCCGCAATCTGCTGTCCAACGCCGCACTGGCCGAAATGGCCACTTGGCGGGTGGAAGACCTCCTAGCCACCAGCCGGACTCTCCCCAACGGAAAAGTCGAAAACATCAAGGACAAAGTCCAGGAGCGCCTGCTTGACTTCCTGGAAGAAGTCGACCTCGGCATCCAGGTACAATCCGTCAACCTGATCGATTTGCAACCGCCCCTGGCCACTATGGAGGCTTTCCGCAAAGTCAACGAAGCCTCGGAAACCGGCCGCGCCGAAGTCCTTAAAGCGAAAAGCTATGCTGAAAGCGTCGTCCTGGCCGCCCAGGGCAATGCCTACCGCATCGTCGATGAAGCTAAAAGCTACCGCACCCGCATCGTCGAATCCGTCAAGGCCGACAGCGCTTACTTCGAAACCGTCCTGGCGGAATATCGCAAAAATCCCGAAACCATGCTGACAGCATTGTACACGGACGCTTTGCGCACCGCCCTGGCCCAGGCGCCTAATAAGTACATTATCCACACCTTGCCGGGCGACAGCCAGGAAATCCGCCTGCAAATCGGTCAAATCCCGGAAAAGAATGAAGGCGCTGCTGCGCCGGTCGAGGAATAATCCCTGGTCGCCGACCATTCCAATAGGAAGCCCGCATCATGACAGAGCTTGCCCATCCCACCGCCGTTCCCGCCAGCACCGAGCCGCCCTGCCCGAAAGCAGAACGTCGGCGGCGGAACCGGCCTGAGTTCATCCGCCTCGGCATCGCACTCCTGGGCGGAATTCTCGTTCTGAACTCCTATCTGGCCAAAGTCCTCTTCGGCGCCCATGTCGATCCCGTCGCACGCGATCTGAGCGCCTTCATCGGCGCCCTGATGCTCAGCCTGCCGATTTTCTGGGAGGCTGCCTGCGACTTAATCCAAGGCAAGGTGCACATGAATGAACTGGTCGCCCTCGGCCTGCTCGCCGCCTTTGCCAGCGGCGACTACCACACTGCTGGCGCTGTCGCCTTCTTCATGCTCATCACTATCACCATCGAAAAACGCACCGCCATCGGCGCTGAAGCCGCCATCGAAGCCGTCGTCAGACTGACCCCCCGCCTGGCCCGGCGAGTGACCAAAGACGGTCGGGAAGAGCAAGTCGACGCTATCAACGACCTGCAAACCAATGACGTCTGCCGAGTCCGCCCCGGAGAAAACTTTCCTGCTGACGGCATCATCCTAAAAGGCACCAGCACGGTCAACCAAGCTACCATCACCGGCGAATCCCTGCCGGTTGACAAGGCCGACGGATCAGAAGTCTACGCCGGCACCCAGAACCTGACCGGACTGGTGGAGTTCAAGGTCACCCGGGTCGGCGCTGACACTACCCTGGGCAAAGTCAGAAACCTGATTGCCGACGCGGAGCGTTCAAAACTGCCGATCATGCGCATGATCGACAACTACGTCGGCTACTACACGCCGACGATCCTGATGATCGCTGGCCTGGTCTGGTTCATCACTGGCCGACTCGACCGGGTCATCGCCGTCCTGGTCATGGCAGTTCCGGCCGCCTTGGTGATCGCGACCCCCTCGGCCGTGATTGCCGCTATCGCCGCCGCCTCCCGACTCGGAATCCTGATCAAAGATGTAACCCACATTGAACTGGCCGCCAAAATCAAGGCGGTCGTCTTTGACAAAACCGGCACTCTGACCGAAGGCAAGCTCGAAGTCGCCCGCCTACAACCGGCGGAAAACGTCGAACTGGCTGATCTGCTCATGGTGGCCACCAGTGCGGAACATCACAGCAACCACCCAGCCGCCGAAGCTATGCGCAAACTGGCCAAGGAAGCCGGCATCCAATGGCATCCGCCAGAACAATACGAGGAAGTCGCCGGCAAAGGCGTACAGGCGACCTTCGACGGCAAAAACTGCCTGGTAGGCCGAGAAACCTGGCTCGCTGAGGAGGGCGTTGACACCAGCGCTTGCAAAGAAAGCCTGGCTGAAGGCGAAAACGAAGGCATGAGCATCGTCTGCGTCGCCCGTGACAACCAAGTCATGGGCTGGATTGGCTTGCGTGACGCCATCCGCCCGGTGACTGCCGAGGCTATCAGCATGCTGAAAGAACTTGGCGTGCAGCAGTGCTGCATGTTCACCGGTGACAACGACCGCGTCGCCCAAACCGTTGCCGCCCAGGTCGGCATCACTGAAGTCAAGTCTCGCTGCCTGCCAGAAGAAAAAGAAGAATACGTGCGCGAACTGAAGAAGACCGGCGTCATGGTCGCCGTTGTCGGTGACGGCGTCAACGACGCCCCGGCCCTAGCCGCCGGTGACATCGGCATAGCCATGGGAGCGATCGGCAGCGACGTGGCAGTGCAAAGCGCCTCTGTCGCCCTGATGAACAACGACCTGCGCCGCATCCCCTTCCTGATCGGCCTGGCTCGGAAAACCAGGATGCTGATGAACCAGAACCTGTTCATTGGACTGGTCTTCATTGTCAGCGGCGTCTATTTCGCCACCCTCGGCCATGTCACCCCGGTTGGCGCTGCCCTGCTCCACAGCATCAGCTCCTTGTTTGTCATCTTCAACAGCGCCCGCCTGGTTCGCTCCGGGGAAACCATGCCCGGTCAGGACGCGGCATGACACCGGGCCTGACACGGAATGTCCCGTCTGATTGTGCTGCAAGCAGACGGCAGTCCAAAAGCAAGACTTTTCCGCCAGAAGAATCTGAATAACCCGGGAACGCCTGTTGCCATGACGTCGAATCCGTGTTACAGTATGGCGTGTAAAACCCGCCGCTGACTCAATTCATTCTATTGACTTTTTATCATTGCCGCAGGGCCATTTCGATGCCCTGCCAGCTGGAGACAGCTCATGGTCGCAAGTAAAGACAATGTGGTGGTGGAGGCCCTTGGCCTGACCAAGATTTTCCGTGATTTCTGGGGCCGTCCGAAGGCTCGCGCCGTCAACGGCATCGACTTCACCGTGCACTGCGGTCAAGTATTCGGATTGCTGGGGCCGAACGGCTCCGGCAAGTCAACCACCGTGAAGATGATCCTCGGCCTTCTCTTCCCCAATCGCGGCGTCCTGAAAGTCTTTGGCGAAGAACCGCAGAACGTCGACATGAAAAGCCGCATCGGCTATCTGCCAGAAGAAACCTACCTATACCGCTATCTGACCGCTATTGAGACCCTCGACTTCTTCGGCGCACTCTTCGGCCAAAGCGTTGAAATGCGCAGAGAACGCAGCAAGCAACTCCTGGAAATGGTCGGACTGGCCCACGCCTTCAACCGCCCAGTCGGCGAATTCTCCAAAGGCATGGCTCGACGCATCGGACTGGCGCAAGCCCTGGTCAATGACCCGGACCTGGTCATTTTGGACGAGCCGACCAGTGGCCTGGATCCAATCGGCTGCCGGGAAGTGAAAGACGTCATTCGACTCCTCGCCAGCCGCGGCAAGACCATCATCCTCTGCAGCCACCTGCTGGCCGATGTCCAGGACGTCTGTGATGACATGGTCGTCCTCTACGGCGGCAAAATCCGCGCTGCCGGCGCCATGGACGAAATCCTGTGCGAAGAAGACAAAAGCCGGATCGTCTGCCCGTCCTTGAGCGAAGAAACCGTGCGCGAACTGCGCGCCTGGCTGGCCAGCAAGGGTATCAGTAACGACGATGAAATCAGCATCGACCACCCGGTTCGTGACTTGGAGGACTTCTTCCTGGAAGTCGTCCGCCAGGCTCGTGAACAAAGCGTTGACACGGCCGGCGTCCAGGCTGGCGGCGAAATCCCGGACTACCTGGCTGACCAGGGCACGGCTATCCTGGCTGCCTTGAAACGCCGCGAAACCGCCCCAGCCCCAGAGGCTGCGGTTGCGGCGAAACCGGCCGAGCCAGTCATCGACCAAGAGCGCCTCGAACGCCTCGAAAAAACCGAACCGGCGGCGACAACGCCAGAACCGGAACCAGACCTCGACGCCGACGCACAGGCCGCCAAAGAAGCAGCCAACGTCAAACTGGCAAACCTGGTCGGGAAAAAATAAGCCATCTAAGCAACAGCAGTGGCATTTTTCGCTCAAGGACAATGCTGAGTCCGCGCCACCCGTGCGCCTGGCGCTGGGGGTGTTACTACTGCCGTCACTCAGCCAGCGCCGTCTTGCGGCTTTATGGCTCGTTTTTCCGATTGGTGGTTCGCACCCGGTACAGTCGCTCCGTAAAACCACCTGCGGTTTCAAAATCAGCAGCCAGCCGCGCCACCTGACGGTCAAGCAGAGCACAGGCCACAGCCAGCAAAGTAAGCACGGCATTGGCGGAAATCTCAGGGTAAAACTGAGTGAATGAGGTCCACAACGTCCACTGCCTCAAAGCAAAGCTCCGCTTGTGCCGCCTGGTAAAGGGTGGCTGTGTTGCGTATCCCAAGCATGCGGAATGCATCTCGGAACAAAGTCTGCCCTTCCAGGGTACTAGAGAGAATGGCTCGTGCGAAAAGCTTGCCTGTGCGTGCGCCCAAAGTGCGATAAAAGTCACCGCCACCGCCACCGCTTCGCTCCAGAGCTTTGATTCGTTTGACCTCTTGCCGGTAGCATTGCCACAGGGTGGCTTCGTCAATAAATCCTGCATCGAATAGGCGGCGCAAGGCCACCAGAGTGCTCACTTTGAACAAGCGAGCCAGTCGCTGTATTTCGTCAAGCGCCTCAGAATCAGGATCATATTCACGGCGCAGTTCGGTCAGCGGCACCAGCAGTTCGGCGGCAACCTGGTTGCACCATCGTTCAGTCTTATGCTCCGGAATATTTCCTGCCTTGGCGTCGGATATTCCGCTTTCTCCCAGCCAGACATGGACCAATTCATGGACTAGGGTAAACATTTGCGCAGCCTTACTGTCGGCGCCGTTGAGAAAAACCAGCGGCGCCAGATCATCCGCCAGGGCAAAGCCGCGAAACTCATCCACATCCAATTTGCGAGAACTGTTGCTGCTGACAATGGAGCTGGCCATGACCATCACCCCAGCATCCTCAGCCTTGGCGATGAGTTGACGCAACGCAGCAGTCCAGGTCGACAGCTTTTCGCGTTCTGCGATAGAGAGGCCTAAGCGCCGACGCATGGATTCAGCCAGGTCTTCAGGCTTGTCCTTCAAACTTGCGCTGCCGACGAAATCAAGGCGGCCCATGCCATGCATGCGGGCATAGTCACGGAACCAGTCCTGTCGCTGCTGGCAAAGATAGATCGTGTCCAACAGATTACAGCTTGGCTCCGCCAAGGCTTCGTCACGCACGGTTCGAAAGTCAGTCACCGGCAATTTTAATTCCGGCGGTTCAGGCAAAAAGAAATAGCCGATTGGCGTGTACGTGAACCGGGCAAAATTCTCCAGTTGCTTCAATGTCGGTTGCGCTTCGCCGGTGAGCCACAACGGCCATTTGCGGAAACGTTTCTCCAATATGTCATCGGGGTGCCCAGCCCTGTCTGCTGCCCAACGCAGAACCGAAATGGAAGCAGGTACGGTGTTCATATTTGTATCTCCCTGCCCAGGGGCTTTTATGTGCAGGCTTTTAGGTCGTTCGGGCTACATACGGCAACCTGAAATTCTTCTCCGTCCCATCCAAATTCATCCTTCATCATTGGTCAGGCTCCGCCTATTTTTTGGCGTAGTCTGCCATGGCCGGCTCAGGCACCGCTTCCAGCAAGCGCAGCACCAGGTCGTCTGGGGTGATGCCCTCGGAATCGGCGGTGAAATTCGTGAACAGGCGGTGACGCAGCACCGGCAGCGCCAAGCTCTTGACATCAGCGCAGCTGACATTCAAGCGCCCTTGCAAAATCGCCCTGGCCTTCGCCCCCAGGATCAAGCATTGCGCCGCACGCGGGCCAGCGCCGCAATGGACGTGGTCACGGATGAACTGCGGCGCCTCCTGATCCTTCGGACGCGTCATCCGAACCAGGCGAGTCGCATATTTGACGACATGCGGACTGACCGGCAAATCCCGCACCACCCCTTGCAGGCGGACTAAATCCTCGCCGCTTAATACCTGCCGCAATTCAATCGCGCGCCGACTCGTCGTCGCCATAACAATCGCCTCTTCTTCGTCAGCATCGGGATAATCGACCAGGATATTGAACATAAAACGGTCCAGCTGCGCTTCCGGCAACGGGTACGTGCCCTCCTGCTCCAGGGGGTTTTGCGTCGCCAGCACAAAAAAGGGCGGGGACAACTTGAACATCTGGTTGGAAGCCGTCACCTGCTTTTCCTGCATCGCCTCCAGCAGGGCTGCCTGCGTTTTCGGCGGCGTCCGGTTAATCTCGTCTGCCAACAGCATATTCGTAAAAATCGGCCCTTTGATGAAACGGAAACTCTTGCGTCCTGTGACCTCATCGACATCGAGGACGTCAGTGCCAATGATATCAGACGGCATCAGATCAGGCGTGAATTGAACCCGCTTGAAGCGCAGTTTGAGAATCTGCGCCAGCGTGCTGACCATCAAGGTCTTAGCCAAGCCCGGAAGGCCGATCATCAGGCAGTGTCCGCCGGCCGCAAGCGCAATCAGCAACTCTTCCGCGACCTGCCGCTGACCAATGATCACCCGGCCGAATTCCTCTAAAATGCGCCCTGTGACTTGCCCCATCTCTTTGATGTCGGCAGCCGTCACGTCCCTTGGCGCAGATGCAGGCGCTGCCGTCGTCGCCGGCCGTTCCGGAACGGCAGCTGCCGCCGGGACTTCCGCAACGGGCGGTTCTGGCGGCGCTGCGGCGGACGACGTGACTTCAGGGCCAATTTCGAATTGCGCGTTGATGGTGCCGAACCTGATCTCAGCATTATCCCGCAGTTCCACTCGCGTGATCGGCTCGCCTTGAACCATGACACCGTTCTGGCTGTTCAAATCCTCCAGTTGCCACGCATCGCCCAAAAATGTGAACACAGCATGCTGGCGCGAAATGCTGCCTTGATTCAAGCGAATCGCACACTCCTCCCCGCGCCCCACCAACACCCGGCCACTCGTAAACTCGAATTTACTCCCAGCATCAGGTCCTTCTAAAATCAACAATTTCGCCATATCTTCGCCTTTTGCCTGCGGCAATTACACAACACACGACTTCCATCCACATCAGGATAAACTCCATGAGGTGATTCCCAGCAAAAAAGATACTGCCCTTTTGCTATTTTGCCAATCTGCCTTTTCCGGTTTTCCAGCCTTGCCGCCGCCAACGAGCGCATAACCGACAAAACTATTGGAAAATCTCTGGATATGGCATTATGGTAATAAGTTTCATAGGGGTTTTCGACGCCCCGTCCTCAAAACATTGGTTTGCACAACAATCCAGGAGACCAGCATCATGCAAATCGGAGTCAGTTCCTACAGTTACAGCCGCCTCGTACGCTCTGGCCAGATGAAACAAATCGAAGTCATCGCAAAAGCCAAAGAAATGGGCTTTGACGTCATTGAATTTTCCACCATCGCCGTGCCCGAAGGGAAAACTCTGCCGGAATTCGCCGCCGAGCTGAAAGCCGAAGCCGACCGCGTTGGCATCCCCATCGCCAATTACACGGTCGGGGCTGACCTCCTCGCCGGCTCTAATGGCGACTTGCAAGCAGAAATCGCCCGAGTCAAGGCCGAAATCGACGTCGCCGAAATCCTGGGCGTTCCCGGCTTCCGCCATGACTGCTCCGGCGGCCGCTTCCCGGAAAACTGGACCGGCGCCAAAAGCTTTGAAGCCGCCCTGCCCCGCCTGGCCGAAGGCTGCCGCGCACTCACCGAATACGGAGCTTCCAAAGGCATCAAGACCATGGTGGAAAATCACGGCTACTTCTGCCAGGACAGCCTTCGCGTTGAAAAACTGGTCACCGCCGTCAACCATCCCAACTTCGGCCTCTTGGTCGATATGGGCAACTTCATCTGCGCTGACGATTCTCCGGAACTCGCAGTCGGCCGCTTGATGCCGTACGCTTTCCATTGCCATGCCAAGGACTTCCACCTGAAGCCCGGCACCATGCCGTGGCCTGGCAAGGGCTGGAACCAATCCCGCGGCGGCAACTGGTGGCGCGGCGCTATCATCGGTCATGGCAACGTCCCAGTCCATCAATGCATTCGCATCATGGCCAGCAAAGGCTACCAGGGCGTCCTGTCCATCGAGTTCGAAGGCATGGAAGACGTCCTGACCGGTATTGCTCTCGGCCAGGAAAACCTGCGGCGCTTCGTGGCCATGGCCCAGCCCCAGGCCTAAACTAATCGGATTCTGAATCAGACGGCGCGGCAGTGGAATGGCAACCAGCCAG